>ONTD01000169.1 GCA_900320675.1 uncultured bacterium | reverse complement strand
ACACCAAACGACGACTTTAGCGATTACGTGTACATGGGAGTTGGACCGAACCCAAAAGGATATAATTCCGCAAGGCACGGAAGTTTATACAAATATTCTTGTTCAGCTGCAAATCCAACCATAAGCTACTCAGGCAATAGAGCAACCATTAGCAATTTAGAACCTGGCGATTATAAAGTTGTACTTAAAGCCAAAACCGGCATGCAATTTGAGCCGGGAGAAACTACTAATTATATACAAAATATTCGTATGGGAACGGAGGATTTAACAATTGAGGTTAAGTTAGTACCGACGAACTAAAATCTATTTTAGCTTACTATACTGGTCTTCAGTTACCGGCTCTAACCACTCGTTTGATACCTCAACACCGTCAACTTCAACGGCTATATGAGAAAACCAAGAGTCAGGGGCTGCTCCATGCCAGTGTTTAACATTTGCCGGAATATTTATAACATCTCCGGGTTTTAGTTCAATTGGTTCTTTTCCCCACTCCTGATAGTACCCTCTGCCGCCTACGGCAATTAAAATCTGTCCGCCGCCGGTTTTAGCTTTATGTATATGCCAGTTATTTCTGCATTTAGGTTCAAATGTAACATTATACATTCTAACTTGTTCTGTTGATATCGGGGCAAGATAGCTCTGACCTGTAAAATATTTTGAATAAGCATCATTTGTATTCCCTACAGGAAACATTATAGTCTTTTGATAATCTGCTAATGTCTGCATTTTATTCCCACTTCTGCCAAAACTAAACGCCATACTAAAATTTGATGATATTAATAAAATTGTAAGTGCTAATAATAATATATTTTTCATAAATTCTTACCGCCTATAATTAATTTTCTTCAACAATATCTTTAACAACTTTTAAGGCAGCAAAAGAATTTGGAAAACCGATGTATGGCATAACCTGAATAATTGCCGCCGTAATTGTTTCAATCGAATTGCCCGCCTTAAGATTTCCTTTGATGTGGCTTTTTAAAACTCCCGTATTACCCATTGTGGTTAAAATTGCTATTGTCATAAGTTCTCTTGTTTTAAGATCTAAACCTTCTCTTGTATAAAAATCACCAAAGCAAACTTCCGTTAAAAATCTTGCAACGTCAGAACCCATATCATCAGGTAATCCTTTCATATTTTGAAAGATTTCATCACCATACATAGGGTTTTGTATTTCAAAGCCTTTTTTATATCTATCATTTTCGTTTGTTGTTTTTGTGCTTTTTAATTCTTTTTCCAACCCTCTTTCTTTTATGACTTCGTTAAAGACAGAGATTGCATTTAGAGTTTTTGGGAAACCGATAAACGGAGCACATTGATAAATTGTTTCTCTAATTTCAATCGGAGTGTTGCCTGCATTTAAGGCGCCGTTTATATGTGCTTTTAACTGCGGCAGTGTCTGCATAACGGTCAAACTTGTAACGGTCAAAAGTTCTCTTGTTTTTATATCCAAATCACCTATTGTGAATACTTCGCCAAAAATGTATTTTTGCAAAATATCCATAAAATCTTTATCAGAGCCGTTGTTATTTTTAGTTGTAATATTAAACAAAATTTCTAAATTTTTATCTGCAATCTCTTGTCTAGAAGCATTTGTCATGTTTTTATTCTCCTTTGCTAATACGCTCAAATTAAACATTAAAGCGAACATTAAAACAGTAATACATAACTTTTTAATCATATAAAATCCTTATATTTTTACATATTGACATGATGTCAAAATAAATATATCATTTTATTAAATTAGTGTCAATTTAAAAAAAACAATTGCGAAACTTATTAAGGGAGAACGTAAGATATGTTGAAGAAAATTTTATTGTTTGGAGTGGCGTTAGCACTTATAATCGGAGGTATTTTAGTGATTAAAACAAACAAATGGGATAAAGTATTCCCAAAATCAAATAAAGTCAACGTTGAGCGTGTTGAATTTAAAAACAGATTTGGAATAACACTTGTTGGAGATTTATATACTCCTAAGACAATGAACAGAACGGACAAATTACCTGCAATAGCAATATCCGGTCCGTTTGGCGCAGTTAAAGAGCAATCATCGGGGCTTTATGCACAAACATTGGCGGAACGCGGCTTTATAACTTTAGCATTTGATCCTTCTTATACAGGGGAAAGTTCAGGAACCCCGAGACACGTTGCCGGTCCTGATATAAATACGGAAGATTTTTCTGCCGCAGTTGATTTTTTGAGCAATTACCAAAATGTAGATGCTGATAAAATAGGCATTTTAGGAATTTGCGGCTTTGGCGGCTTTGCAATAAATGCAGCCGCAATTGATACAAGAATTAAAGCTACAACTGCCGTTACAATGTACGATATGACAAGAGTATCAGCTCGCGGTTATAATGATTCGGTTGATGAAAATGCCCGTTATGAAATGAAACAAGCTTTAAATAAACAAAGAACTAAAGATTTTAAGAACGGTAAATATCTCGGAGCTGACGGCTTACCGGAAAAATTAACAGGTAATGAACCTCAATTTGTAAAAGATTATTGGGGATATTATAAGACTAAAAGAGGATTCCACTCTCGTTCAATAAATTCAAACGGCAAATGGAATATGACCTCATCATTGTCTTTAATCAATCAGCCGATTTTGCAATATTCACCTGAAATCAGAAGTGCAGTACTGGTTATACATGGCGAAAAAGCACACTCAAGATACTTTGGCGAAGATGCCTTTAAAAAATTAAAAGGAGATAACAAAGAACTTCTGATAATTAAAGGTGCAAATCACGTAGATTTGTATGACGGCGGAGATAAAAAAGTAATACCATTTGATAAAATTGAAAGTTTCTATAAAAGTAATTTAAAGTAGGAGGAAAAATGAGCAAAAAAGTATTGATAATTTCAACAAGTTTAAGAAACAATGCAAATTCTGAAATACTTGCACATGAAACAGAAAGAGGTGCGTTAGATGCAGGACACGAAGTTGAATTTGTAACATTAAAAGATAAAGAAATAGGATTTTGCAAGGGCTGTCTTGCTTGTCAAAAACTGGGCAAATGTGTAATTAATGATGATGCCAATGAAATTACTGCAAAAATGAAAGATGCAGATGTTATAGTATGGGCAACTCCGGTTTATTATTATGAAATGTCGGGGCAAATGAAAACACTTATAGACAGAGCAAATTCACTATTTGCAACGGGTAAGAATTTTACTGAAACCTATGTTATTACTACATCAGCTGACAGTTCTAAAGGTGTCGTTCAAACTGTATTAAACGGTGTAAATGGCTGGGTTGCTTGTTTTAGCAATTTAGAATTAAAAGGATACCTTGAAGCCGGCGGACTTGATAATCCAAATGACGTTCAAAATCGAACAGATCTCTTAGAACAAGCATACAATATGGGAAAGAATATATAAACTGTTTTATAAATTGATAATTTAACACAAAACTTTCCATCCCTCAATTGACTTGCCTATGCTATATTTGGCATTAGCCGGGCTTGTTCGTGCCATTTTGCGGCATTATTCATAAATATAATCTTTTATTTTTGAGAGATTGTTAATACAATCTTTCACTCCTAAATCATAGATTGCTTGCAATTTATTTAGATTTTTTTCGACTCTGCGCATTTTTATTTTTTTGCTTGGTCTTAGTGCAATTATTTTGCCGTCGTTTTCATAGCTTCTAATCAGACTTAGGGTTTTATTATACTTAACATAGGCATCATTAGCGGTTTTTACGAACTCGGGGTATTTTTTATATACCAAATCAAACGGCAGCCAAGATTTTGTTTTTGTAAAATCCGCAGGTCTTGTTTGTATAACAATTATCTTTCCGTAACCCATATCGAGAGCTT
>ONTD01000089.1 GCA_900320675.1 uncultured bacterium | reverse complement strand
TTGTAAAATATTTACTTGCATCAACTCTTTGGCGTTCTTCTTCATTTGCTTCAAAGAACGGAGCTGATTTTATACCTATAAACGAAGCAACCAGAGAACTAGGAAAGATTTCTACAGCATTGTTTAATTCTTTAACCGCAGAATTATAAAATCTTCTTGCCGCAGCGATATGAGCTTCGCATTCATTATATGTTTGCATAGCCTGCATCATCGGCTGATCTGCTTTTAATTGCGGATAGTTTTCAACCGCAACCAATAACTGTCCCATCATTGAGCTGATTTTATTATCTAAATCGATTTTTTGCTGAGCATTGTCCACACCATCAGGCAATTTTGCAGCTTGCGCCCTTAGAGCTGTAATGTTTGTTAAAAGCTCTCTTTCGTGTTCCATAAACTTATTTGCGATAAACAATATATTCGGAATTAAGTCATATCTCTGCTTTAACTGGACATCAACACTTGAAAAAGCCTCTTTGACGTTATTTTTCTTTTTAACAAGTCCTACATATAACAACCAAAAACCCAACAAAAGCAATAAAATTATCGCCAACGGAATTGTAAAACCGGCAGGTATAAGTGTTACAAATTGTTTTTCCATAAATTTTATCCTCTTTCTTTGCCTATGCATATTGATTGTATAAGCATTTACATATAAAAAAACATACAAACAGAGGATATACCGAACCGCTCGCACCGGTTGAAAAATTTATAATTTTCAAAAATCATTTTGACAGAGCAAATTTAACATGATAATATTCATATTGTGAAAAGGGGTATCAAGATATGAAAAGATTTATCATAATTACAATGTTAGCAGCGGTTATATTGCCTGCATTTGCAGAGGAAAATGCATCTTTGGATAATAATGGGAATCCGGTTCCTGCAGTTGAATCGGTAAGATATTTTGCAAGACCATCAGACTCAAGATTTCAATATAGTTTGCCGGATGCTAAAAAGTTTAAACCGTTCAAAAAAGCTGAAACCTCTTCATTGGATGACGATGCAATAGAACTTGATGAACAAGATATCAGACCGGCAAAAAAAATTATTAAACGCATGAGTGCAGATTCAGATTCATCATCATCATACGAGGTTGACAATTCTGCATTACCTATGAATTATGATAATTTCCCGAAATTTTACAACCCTAACGACTTATCTAATCAACAATTTTTACCTATGATTGGATACTAAGATTTCTTAAGTTTTGTAAAATTTTTTATAATAGTAATATTAATAAGGCAATTAAAATTTTATTTGGGTTTTTACATAAATATAGTGTGTAATTATAGAAAGGTTAGTAATATGACATATATTCCGGCTTTTGGGAAAAGTTTATTGGAAAATCCACCGATAAGTGAACCTCCGGCACCCAGTGTAGAAGAAGTTTTAAATGCCACTCCGATACCGCAGCAAGCTCCTGACACATTTGAGCATGCCGGCATTCCTGCGAATCGTCCCAAACAACACGGAGGATGGTTTTTACCGGCATTTACATCCATTGTCGCAGCAACAGGATTATTTGTCGCAGGCAGAAACGGCTGGTTAGGCAAAACTGTTAGAAAATGGTTTGGCGGCTCACCTTCTTTTGAAAAGGCACAGGAAAAAATTGCAGCCCAATTAAAAGAATATATGTCAAAATTCGGAGAAGTTAAAAGTTCCGCTGCAGCAAAAGCTGACGACGGCTCACCGGTAATTAACCTTGAAATGCTCGACGGACGAACTAAACAATTTAGTGTTAAAGACGGCAAAACTAACATTAAGGTTGACCATCAATATCAAGACGGAGTAGAAGAAACAATTTTATTCGGTCGAGAAGATGTTGCACCAAAAATGAAGGTGTTATATGAACGCGGAGCTGACGGAAAAGTTCAAGGCTATGAAGCACACAAGGGCGGAGATATCTTAAACAAAGATTACGATGATGCTGCCGGAATATTTAGAGAAGTCGAAAAAACTTCAAAACGCAGATTTTTCTTCGGATTAATAGGCCCAAGAAAAAATATTACCAAAATAAATACATATACAAATACCGAAACCGGTGAACCTGTAACAACTAAGATTGAACACTTCTTTAACGGAAATAAAAAAGTTAAACAGAAAGTAACTACCGATAATCTGAAAAAGACTTTCTACTATGACGAAGCGGGCAATGTTACCAGAGTAAAAGTTAAACCAAAAGACGAAGACAGCTATTACTTGCATTTCAAATACGGAATAAACGCAGATGGTAAAGTTGTTCTGACGGATAAAATTAAAACCTCGGATAAGGCGGGGAACAATATAATAAGTTAAAATTAAAGGGTTGAAATTATAAAAATTCAACCCTTTAATTCTTTACTTAATTTCATATACGGGGAAAAAAGTGTTTACTTTTGTATGTTTTTGTTAAAATAAAAACATACATTTAGGTATATAAGGAAGAGAAATATGATAAGAACAAAGATGAAATCGCACAACTGCGGAGAACTTAACCTATCAAACGTAGGTGAAGAAGTTACTCTTTCCGGTTGGGCATCAACAATCCGTGACTTAGGCGGAATACTGTTTGTAGAATTAAGAGACAGAAGCGGATTTTTCCAGATTGTTACTAATCCTCAGATTAATCCTGAAGTTCACAAAACAATGGAAAAAGTTCGCTCAGAATTTGTTATAACCGTAAAAGGTAAAGTTACAAGAAGACCGGAAGAAACTTACAATGAAAAATACCCGACCGGTCAAGTTGAAATGTATCCGGAAAGTATGGAAATTCTTTCAACCGCTAAGGTTTTACCTTTTGTACTTGATGATGAAAATGTATCAGAAGACGTAAGACTTAAATACAGATATCTCGATATCAGAAGAGAATCAATGCTTAGTAAGTTAAAACTTCGTCATAAGATTGTTCAGGCTGCCAGAAACTATTTTAACAATGAAGAATTTTTGGAAGTTGAAACTCCGATTTTGATTAAGACTACACCGGAAGGAGCAAGAGACTATTTGGTACCGTCTCGAGTTCAGGAAGGCAAATTCTATGCACTTCCTCAATCTCCTCAAATTTTCAAACAGTTGTTAATGGTTGGCGGTATTGAAAGATATTACCAGATTGCAAAATGTTTTAGGGACGAAGACTTACGTGCAGACAGACAACCTGAATTTACTCAGATTGATATAGAAATGTCTTTTGTTGAGCAGCAGGATGTAATTAAGACCGTAGAAGGTCTTATTGTTGAAACATTCAAGGCTGCCGGTGTTGAAGTAAAACCGCCGTTTATCCAAATGCCTTGGCAAGAAGCTATGGACAGATATGGCTCTGACAAACCTGATACCCGTTTCGGCTTAGAATTATTTGATATCGGCGATATCATTTTACAATCAAACTTTGATATAGTTAAGAAAACTCTTGAAAATGGCGGCATTGTTCGCGGTATAAGAGTTCCGGGCGGAGCAAGCTATTCAAGAAAAGATATTGATGATATTACAAAATTAGCGGTATCGTTCGGTGCGAAGGCTTTAGCTAATATCATATACAATGAAGACGGTACGGCTAAGTCTCCTGTATTGAAGTTCGTAACGGAAGAACAAGCAAAAGCTATCCAAGAAAGAGCTCAGGCTCAAGCCGGCGATATTATTTTCTTCGTTGCGGATAAACCTAAACTGGTTTACGATATTATGGGCAGATTAAGACTTCACTTCGGAAAGACATTGAACCTGATTGATGAGAACAAACACAACTTGTTATGGGTTGTTGACTTCCCGATGTTTGAATGGAGTGATGAAGAAAACAGATTTATGGCAATGCACCATCCGTTCACTTCACCTTGTCTTGAAGATATGGACAAACTTAAATCAGGCGATTTGGGTAATGTTAAATCTATCGCATATGATATCGTATATAACGGTACTGAACTGGGCGGAGGCTCTGTAAGAATTCACTCTTCCGAAGTTCAATCCGAAATATTTAAAGCATTAGGCTTAACTCAAGAAGAGGCAGAAGAAAAATTCGGATTTATGGTGAACGCTCTTCAATACGGAACACCGCCACATGCAGGGCTTGCTATCGGGTTAGACAGACTTGTTGCATTACTTGCACGAACTGATTCTATCCGTGATGTAATTGCATTCCCTAAAAACTCAGGCGCTAAGTGCTTGATGAGTGATGCTCCGGGA
>ONTD01000025.1 GCA_900320675.1 uncultured bacterium | reverse complement strand
GAAAAATTTGATCACGAAAGAGGTTTCAAATTCTCAACATATGCAACTTGGTGGATTAGACAGGCAATAACAAGAGCAATTGCTGATCAGGCAAGGACAATTCGTATTCCGGTTCATATGGTAGAAACGATTAACAAATTGAAAAAAGTTACAAGAAGGTTAGCTCAAGAGCTTTCCAGAAAGCCGACCGAAGATGAATTGGCTATAGAAATGAACGTATCTATTCCAAAACTCCGTGAAATCATAAAAATAGCTCAAGAGCCGCTTTCTCTTGAAACTCCGATAGGTAAAGAGGAAGACTCCAGACTGGGTGATTTTATTGAAGATAAAGAAGCTGATGCACCGATTAAAACAGTTGCTTCAGAACTTTTGAGAGAAGATCTTGCAGAAGTTCTTTGTACGTTATCTCCAAGAGAACGTGATGTTTTGAGACTTCGTTTCGGTATGGATGACGGACGTCAGAGAACATTAGAAGAAGTTGGTCAATTGTTTGGTGTTACTCGTGAACGTATCAGACAAATTGAGGCAAAAGCGTTAAGAAAGCTTCGCCACCCGAACAGAAGTAAACGTTTAAGAGAATACGTTGAGTCTTAAAAATTTTGAAAAGCAGGTTTTATGACCTGCTTTTTTACTGGTCTTATATGTGTAAAATAACACAAAAAGTATTCCATAGCGTTGTGAACACATCCTACGAAAATTACCCTCTCTCATTTTTTAAATGTTCGGATAACTCCTCACATTGAAAAATTTCTCTCCCTCAAGGGAGATGGATATTAACGACTCTCCTACGGAGAATGGAATTTTCAGCGGAATGCAACAGAAAAAGTCGGCAATAAAATTACTTCAATTTCAAGTAATTAACTTTTTCCCAGCTTACGTCAAGGTAGTCAACATTTGATTTAACAATTTTTATTTGCGGAAGGATAGATGGAATACGTTCAATTCTGTCATATATACTGCCGTCAATTTTCCCTAAACGAATTTTTGTAGTCTTAACTTTTACAAATATATTGTTAGGGTTTCGCATATCAATATATTCAATAGGTTCTTTTGTTGCAGATTTAACCGCGGTCGAAATTTTTTGTATTTCATTAATTTTTGCAAGATTCCATTTAGTGTAACTATCTTCACCGCCGTATTTTGCTATAACCTTTACTGTTTTAATATCAGGACTTAGCGGCATAAATTCATGCCCTATCAATACACCGTCTTCTGCGAAAGCTCCAACAATCGGATCTTTTTCATTCATTGCAATCGAAATTACAGGATTGCGTTCTTTAACAATAATTACAAGTCTTGCAGGAAAGGCATATCTTCTTATGTACACGTCTTTTATAGGTTTTAGCTTTTTAATATCCTGTTCAATGTCTGCGGTTTTCATCATATAAATAGGGACATCAGGTACTTTATGCGCTTTTAAAAATGCCAAAATTCTGTAATTTTTTACAATTTTATTGTTGTGAATTTTTATTATGTTATTACTTGCTGTTGAGTAGGCATTTTTTGGAAGATACCATTGCGGCATTTTTGAAATATATATCAGCATAAAAATTACAAAAACAGTCATCAAGAAACGGAAAGTTTTTCTTAATGCCGATTGTTTTCGGCGTCCGCGTCTTAACTTTCTTGATTTTCGAACCTTTTTTACTAATTTTACAGGATCGACAATTTCTTCTTCGTTATTTATTTCTGTTTTTGTTTCTTCTTCCACTATTTATTTAATCCTACACTGTTCAAGATTAATAATACAAGTTCGTCATAGTTAATACCCATAGCTGCAGCCTGAGCCGGTAAGTCGCTGGTTTCGGTCATTCCCGGACTGGTATTAATTTCAAGGAAATATGGTTTATCATTCATAACCATAAAGTCAACTCTTGAAACGCCTGAGCAGCCCGCAGTTTCGTGAGCTTTTACCGCAATTTCTTTTATGTGTTTAGTGGCTTCTTCTGATAATGCGGTTGACGGAACAATAAAATCTGACATTCCTTTTGTATATTTTGCTTCAAAATCATACCATTCATTTTTAGGACGAATTTCCAAAATCTCTGTTGCAAAAGCTTTTCCGTCCTTTTCTAATACCCCTACCGTAATAAAAAATCCGTCAATAAATTCTTCAATTAAAACGTCTGCATTGAATTTAACAGCTTCTTCATATGCGGGTATAAGTTCTTCTTTTGAGTTAACTTTTGTCATTCCAAAACTTGAACCTTCGCATACGGGTTTTGTTATAAGCGGGTAGCGCAAATTTTCACATGCTTTAACTACATCTTCACCTTTTCTTACAAATACCGATTTAATAAGCGGAATATCTTTGCAGGTAGAAAGTACACGCTTTGTGTATTCTTTATTCATACAAATTGCGCTTGCCATAACTCCGCAGCCCGCATAAGGAATTTTCAAAATTTCTAAAATGCCTTGAACGCAGCCATCTTCACCGTATTTTCCATGCAAAGCATTGAATGCATAATCATATTTGCCATCAGCAAGTTTTTGAGCAATATTTTTATCTACAATAACCATTTCGGCATTATTGTACCCTAGTCTTTTTAATGCTTCATAACATCCTTTACCGGAACGAAGTGAAACTTCAGCTTCCGATGACATTCCGCCGCATAAAACTGCAATTTTAGCATTTTTATCTACTTTATATTCAATATTTTGCATATTTCATCCTCTCTTGTATTCTTATTACCTAAATATCTTACCTCAGGTTTAAGTTCAATTTCAAATTTTTCTTTAACTGTTGAAAACATTTTTAACATCAATTCTAAAACATCCGAAGAAGTTCCTTTTTGTTCAGGATTAACTATGAAATTAGCGTGATTTTCCCATACTTTTACATTACCGACAGAAAAGCCTTTTGCTCCGATTTCATCAAGTAATTTACCTGCGGATAATCCTTCAGGATTTTTGAACACACTGCCGCAATTTGGGATTGCAAGGGATGGCTGATGTGTTTTTCGAAAAGCCAAGTTTTCATTCATTTGAGCTTGAATTATATCCGGAGATTTTGGTTCTAATTCAAACTCTGCACCCAAAACCACAATAGATTCTTTTTGACAAATTGAACTTCTGTATCCAAAATTCATTTCATCTTTTGATAGTTCAAAGACTCCTCTGTCTTTAGAGTAGCATTTAACTTTTACGAGGTTATCACTTATACATTGACCGTGAGCTGATGCGTTCATAAATACATTACCGCCCAGAGAACCCGGAAAACCTATCATAAATTCAAAACCGCTCAATCCGTGTTTTTGAGCTAATTGAGCTAATTTTGGACCTTTCATTCCGCAAGAGGCATATACTCTTGTTCCTTCAATTTGTGCAGTATCCATTTTAGAAGTTATAATTACACTTCCGTCATAGCCGTCAGAAGATACAAGAGTATTTGAAAGATTTCCAAAAATTTTGATATCATCTTCCGTTGAAATTATCTTTTCAAATTCTTCAATACTTTTTGGAAAATATACTTTAGAAATTTTTCCGCCGATTTTGAAGCTTGTAAAATTTTTCAAATCAAAATTTTCTTCATATTTAAGGTGCAATGTTTACAACCTCTTCACTTAGTTTGTTTAATTCCGTACCTAATTTATTGATAGTACCGGCACCGAGACCGATAACGATATCTCCGCGTTTTAGTGTAGGGAATAATTGTTGTGCAACTTCTTTCATATCTCCGGAAAGGTGAACGCAAGGGATTGAAAGTTTCGCAGATAATTCGGAAGTGAATTTTTCTGCATTAATTCCTTCTATAGGATCTTCTGAAGCTGCATAAATATCGGTTACTACTACTTTGTGAACTCCGTCAAAGGCCGACAAAAATTCATTCCAAAGGTTTTTCAAGCGACTGTATCTGTGAGGTTGAAATACAGCTATTATATTTTTATCTTTAAAGCTTTTTGCAGATGATAGTGCAGCTTTGATTTCTGTAGGATGGTGTGCATAATCATCATATAGTGATATTCCGTCAAATTCACCCACTTTTTGAAATCTTCTGCCCATACCGGTAAATGTTGCAAAATGCGGCTTTATCAATTCCAAATCTACTCCTGCCTGATGTAAACTTGCAAGAACTGAAAGAGAATTATAAACATTATGAACCCCTTTTAGTATAATTTTTAAATCTGTAAGGAATTCTCCTTTAAAATAAATATCAAAGGTCGTATAATCTTCATTGTACCGTATATTCTTAGCAACGTAATCTGCCCCGTCAGCCAGTCCGAAAGACAATGTTTTATGACTATGCAGATTCTTTGAAGCACTGCAATCGTTATTAACAAGAACAACACCGTTATCCGGCATCTTTGATATGAATTTTTCAAAAGTTTCCAGAATTGATTTTAAACCGTCTTTATAAAAATCAAGATGGTCAGCTTCCAAATTATTAACTACACAAATATTCGGAACATATTTAACAATAGTTCCGTCGCTTTCATCTAATTCTGCCGCAAAAAATTTACCGTTCTGGCAGTGAGCATTTGTATCTAATTCCGGAATAATCCCACCTACTACATAAGAAGGTTTTAAACCTGCTTTTTCCAATACATATGAGCAAAGACCGCTTGTAGTTGTTTTTCCGTGTGTACCGGAATAACCTAAGAAGAATTTACCTTCTCTTGAAATTTCTGCCAACAAATCTGAACGATGATAAATAGGCAATCCCAATTCTTTTGCTCTGATAATTTCAGGATTTGTATCTCTGATAGCAGTACTCGCAATAACAATTGCGTTATCCGGTACGTTATCTTTACTATGACCAATGGAAACTTTTGCTCCAAGGCCTTTAACCTTTTGTACATATTTACTGTCGCATACGTCAGAACCAGATACTTCGCAGCCGTTTTCCAGCAAGTATTTTGCCAGTCCGCTCATACCTACTCCGCCTATTGCTATAAAATGATATTTCTTCTTATTCAAAACTCTATTCCCTAATTAAATTCTATGTAATAACTCCTTAATTATATTACATAAATAATATAAAATCCTTATTGTTATTAATTATTTACAATATCTATAATCTGATAGTTCTGAAAATTGTATAATATCTGTAATCGCCCCAGTAAATAATTATTGAAACAAAGTTATTATCTAAATCCGTAACATCAAGATATGTTTTAGGAGTAGGCTTGCGTTTGGCGCTAGGCATAACTTTGCCCATTATATCAAGCATTTTCAGATGTATTTTTTGAGTTGGCGCCAGTTTAGGCTGCGGAAGGTTGTCGTCATAAAAAGTAACCGGTACAATTTCCCTGTCGTACACCGGAACAATATATTTAATCTTTCCCGCCTCTTTGAACAGCATATACCAATCACCTTTGTATTCTCTTGGAGTTAGTAAATAATATCCCGGTTCAATTTCGATATCTTTAAAATACATAGGACTTGTAAGTCTAAATAATGGGTACGGAGACCATGTTGAATTTTGTGTGTCATAATATTCCCCAGGATCAATGTCATGAATATATTTGACTTTTGGGGTTTCCAAATCTCTATATATCTGCTCGTAATCAATGTTTTTAGCTTGTACGTTCAGGGTTGTTAAAATTAAAATAATTATTGCCAACAAAATTCTCATACAAATATTTTAATGGTAATTCCTTAAAAATCAATCATCTTTATGAAGGAAGAATATAGGTTATTTACGTAAACTTGTCAAAAAAATTTGTGCATGAGATAATAGGGGTACTATTTTTGAAACAAATAAGGAGAGGTTATGAAAAAAGCATTATTGTTTGCCGGAACGTGCATGCTCTTAATTAATCCGGCGGTATACTCAGAAGAGTACGTTTCTCCTGAAACAGAAGTTGTTTCTTCTTCTGTTGTTAAGGGTGATTATTCCCCTCAACTTATAGAAAAAATCAAAATTGAAAGGAATTCAATTTACAATGCTCTGAATTTGACTCCAAAACAAATTCAAAAGAAAGACGAAATTGAGATAAAAAGATATCGTGATTTAGAACCTGTGTTAAGAAAACTTTGTCTGTGCAGGAAACAATTGAAAGAACAACAATCTTCAAAAGATTTAAATAATAAGTCTATTGATGTTACTCAAAAAGAACTGAATTCAATAAAGCAAGATATCAAAACAATTTCTAATAAGTATGATAAAGAATTTAAAAAAATTCTGACATCAGAACAAAAATCAAAATACAATATGATTAGAAAATTAAAACATGCTGATTTGAAAAAACTTGAGCAAAAAAATCATAAAGAATCTGCTCTCAGGCCTTTTGGTGTGCCGATTACGCAAGCGGAATATTCTGAGCAACAGAGACAAAAAAACAGTCTGAAAAATATTTTTAAAAGAAAAAACTAGGATGATTTTTATTTAAGTCGTTAAGTTCTTTACGTTATTAAGTTTTTATTCAGGTTCTTGAAATTTATATTTTCAGTAGTAATATATAGGTATGAAGAATTTATTTACAAAATTATTGTCATTATTTATTTTAATTATGAGTGTAAGCGGTTCGGCTTATGCTTGGGGTGTTCGCAATCCTGATCCTACAGATCCTACATATGGGGAAGAATATGGAGATGAAGAAGCCCCTCAAAAATATACTCAAGTTGCAGCCCAACATATTTTGGTCAGAAACGCTGCAGATGCGGTTTCAATTAAAAAGGAACTGGATAACGGCGGAAGTTTTGAATATTATGCAAAGAAATATTCAATATGCCCATCAGCAAGAAACGGCGGCTACTTAGGATATTTTGAACGCGGTCAGATGGTTCCTGAATTTGAAAAAAGAGCTTTCTCTATGAAAATTGGTGAAATATCTTCACCGGTTAGAACCGATTTTGGCTGGCATATTATTAGAGTCGTTGATAAAAGATAAATTGATTATCTTAAATTTTAGGCGTGTTTCTTTTTATCAAATAATAAAAGCAACGGAATTAAAAGAAGACACATAGCGCCGAAAATTCTGAAAGCATCCATAAATGCCCACAAAGTGGATTGTTTTATGAGTTGACCGTACAGAGAGTACTGAGCCATGTATTGCGCAACTGAAATATGGGTATGTTGTGCTAATGCACCTGCTGTTGCCTGAATTCTTTCAATATAATTCGGGTTCATTTCGCTCAGGTTGCCAACCATCATGAATTGGTGAATTTGTGCAAATCTTGTTAACATTGTAGCTACTAAAGATGTTCCGATTGCCCCGCCGATGTTTTTTAATAAATTCTGAATGCCGGCAGCGTTTGTCATTTGTTGGTTTGTCAAGGTATCCATTGATAAATTAATTATAGGAACCATGGAAAGCCCTAATCCAAATCCCATAAAGTAGTTCGGAATCATGATATTTATGTTTGCAATCTGGAGATTTAAAAATCCGAAAAACAGTCCGGCACCGCCCAAGAAACATAATCCTATTGCTACAAGAATACGTTTATCTACCCTGTCTGCGATAAATGCACAAATTATTGTTGCGGTTAAACTACCAAGACCTCTGGGCATCATTGAACATCCGCTTAAAAATGCCGTGTATCCCATCATACTTTGTAAGAACTGCGGCAAAATTGCAATAGAGGCATACAACACTGCCTGCATTATAACTTGAATAAATGTTCCGACAACGAAATGTTTATCTTTGAATACGCTTAAATCAATAAGAGTTTCTTTTCGTTTCCATTGAGATAAAAAGAAACAAATCATAGATAACATAGACAATGAGAAAATCCATCTTATCCATGTGGCGTTAAACCAGTCTGCATTATTACCCTTATCGAAAAATATTTGTAAACAGCATAACCACAGGATTAAAAATAGAAAACCCATACCGTCAAGCTTTACGCCTTTTTGGCGTCTTGAATAAGGCGGGTTAAACAGTAACTTTGACGCAAGTATAGCAGCAAAACATCCCAACGGAACATTAATAAAGAAAATCCAAGGCCAGCTCCAATTGTCTGTAATCCAACCGCCAAGAACAGGTCCAATGATAGGGGCGATAATTACGCCCATTCCGAATATTGCCATCGCCATCCCGCGTTTATTTTTCGGAAAGCTTTCCATCATTATTGCCTGTGATAGCGGTACAATTCCTCCGCCACCTGCACCTTGTAATATTCTGAAAGCAACCATTTGCCCCAGATTTTGTGCCATTCCGCAAAACATTGAAGCCAGAGTAAACAGTAAAATACTTATTACATAAAAGTTTTTACGTCCAAAGAATTTTGAGAAAAATCCAACCGAGGGGATGACTATTCCGCTTGCGATTAAGTAACTTGTTAATATCCACATTGACTCATCTCTTGTCGCAGAGAAACTACCCGCCATATGGGGCAAAGCAACATTTGCAATTGTACCGTCAAGTACAAAAACAATTACCGCCATCAGTACAGGCAAATTGCACAACCACGGGTTTTTAGGCAGATATTTTTCGTCGTCATTAATTTCAGCTACATTTTCCATAACTTCGGACTCTTTCCCTTTGTAAAAGCCGGATATTTATTACTCTATCCGGCACAATTTGATATATTATTATTCCTTTATATGTACCTTAGGAACTACTGACATCCCCGGAACAATTGTGTATTTTTCACTATCTATATCTTCTGTGAATACAATCTTAACAGGAATTCTTTGTACAATTTTTACAAAAGAACCTACTGCATTTTCCGGCGGGAACAAACTCGATTTTGCTCCGGAACTTCTTTGTATACTGTCAATTTTCCCTTTAAATGTTTTATTTGGATATGTATCAACTTTTATATCAACCGGTTGATCTTTTTTCATACCTTTTAATTGGTTTTCTTTAAAGTTTGCAACAATCCAAACTTCATTTGGAACAATTACACAAAGGGGAGTTCCGACGTTGACATACATGCCTTTTTCAACCCTTCTGCCACTGATAGTGCCGGTTTGAGGTGCATAAATTTTCGTATAATCTAAATTCTTTGCAGCCTGTGCTTTTGCAGCCTTTAAGGCTCTTAAATCTGCATCTGCAACTTTGCTATCGCCATCGGATAGAATTGCTTGCTCTGAATTTGTTAAATTTGCTTGTGCAGAATCGTATTTTGCTTGTGCTGCATCTAACGTTTGTTTAGATACGGCGCCTTCTTCATATAATTTTGTATATCTTTCCAAATCTTTTTTTGCTAATTCAATATTTGATTTTGATGCGGCAAGATTTGCTTTTGCGTTTTGTTGATTTAAAAGCATTCTTTCATAAGCTGCATCGGCTTTGTCAAATGCAATTTCGTAATCTGTCGGATCAATTTCCGCAATTAAATCACCTTCTTTAATAGGTTGATTATCTGTAATATAAACTTTTGTAATATGACCGCTAACTTTTGGAGCTACAGAGACGGTGGTTGTTTCTATATACGCATCATCCGTCGATTCATATTTTAAAGCATCCATTACAAAATACGCAATACCGCACCCTACTAATATCAGTAAAATTAGTGCAATTGTGCGTTTTACTCCTTTTCGGTGTTTCTTTTCTTCCTTAACCTCTTCTTTGGTTTCAGTGTTTAATTGTTCTTCCATATTTACCTCTTGTTTTATTATATTTTATTTTGTATGTGTTTTTCCAAATTTGTTCTTAGTTGTCTTATAGATAATTTTACCGCTTCAAATTCTTCCGGCGGAATTTTTTCTGTTATTACCATGTATTCATTTATAATTTTTTGGTTAATTTCATTCAATTGTTTAATACCGTCATCAGTGATTATTACTTTTTTAATTAATCGATTATTTTTTGTTTCTGCACTGCGAGAAATGTATTTTTTATCTTCCAGTCTGTTTAAAATTCTACCGGTATTTGCTCTGTCTAGCAGCAACAATTTGGCTAAATCTCTCTGGCATAATTCAGGATTACACATAATAGTATCGAGTGCCGAATACTCTTCAGGTGTGAGTTCAATATTCAACAACTCAAATAGTTGCGCAGCATGGAATTTCATCATCCTTGCCGTTTGTTTTAATTCGTAGAAAATACTTTCTGTATAATGCGGAATTTTTTTTATATTAATGTTTTTCATTATTCACTTTATATTTTTATTCAAATTATGTTGTAAAAAAATGTGTTGCATTTACAACAATAGTATGCTAACATACTGTTATTAAAAAAGCAAGAGTTTTTGAAGGATAAAAAATTGAAAAAAATATTAGCAATAACATTATTAATGAGTATATTGAGTCTTAATACCATACCTGCGTTTGCAAAAACAAAATCGGCAGATACCCGTACATCTCCGAAAGTTTTTAAAAGTATGGTAAACAAAAATAAACACCAAAAATCTGATGACTATAAATATGGATATGTAAATATAGATTGGTGGAATAATTTTAACGATGCAAATTTGACCGCATATATAAATAAAGCAATTCAAAATAATTATGATTTGAAAATGGCTACATTAGCGGTAGAAGAGTATTATCAAACGACACGTATTCAATTTGCAAGTGAATTGCCGACAATCGGTGCCGGATTTTCTCCCAATTATGTAAAAATGCCGGGGAAAAATAGTTGGGATTGGGCGTTTGCAACTCCTGCATACGTTAATTATGAAGCAGATATTTTCTTAAAAAACAGAGATAAAACAAAAGCTTCAAAAAAATTATACGAAGCTTCGCAGTTTGATGAAAGGGCTGCCTATATTGCAATTGCAGGGGCTGTCGGAACAACATATTTGAATATTGTAAGATTGGATAAAATCATAGAAATTCAAAAGAAAATTGTTTCTGTAAGACAGGATATATATAACCTTATGTTGATAAGCAACAAAGAGGGACTTATTTCAACATCTGACACAATAAAAGCGAATAAAGCCCTTGTTGCAGGTCAAACCGAACTGATTGAATATCAGAAACAAAGAGAAAAATTAATGCATGCCCTTGCAGTATTAATTGGCGAAAGCCCTGATAATACAAGTGAATTAGAAATTACGCCATATAATCAAATAAGTTTCAGCGGTAATATACCGACTGAAATTTCATCAGAAATAATTGTTCAACGTCCTGATTTTTTGAAGGCGGAAACGATGGTGGAAAAAGCAGGTATTGATGTAAGAGTTGCAAGAAAAGAATTTTTACCGTCAATAAATTTGACCGGAGTGGCTCTTTTTAACGCAAGTGAAATTGGTAGTGCATGGTCTACAAAAGGAATGCTTGGCGCATTGGCTGCCGGAGCTATGCTTCCTATATTTACGGGTGGAGCAAGACTTGCAAATTTAAGATTGAAAAAGACTGAATATGAAAGATTGTTGCAAGATTACTACAAAACAAATTTAACTGCAATTCAAGAAATAAATGATGCTCTTGTTTCAGTCAAGAGGGATCGTGAAAAAATGGAATCAACGCTAAGGCAGGCAGATTTAGAAAAATCTGACTATAAGTATACAGAAAAAAAATATAATCAAGGGGTAATCTCAAGGCTGGATTTAATCCAAGTGCAAGAAAATCTTTTGACAATAGATAAACTTGTTGCTCAGCAAAATGTAGAGTGTATGGTCGATTATATCGGTTTGTATAAGGCTGTCGGCAGCAAATTATAATTTTGAAAAACAAATAATCATCACCTCTTTACTTCCTAAAAGTAAAGTTTGCCGGTAAATTGATATGTTTACCGGTTTTTTTTTGTAAATAAAAACTATTGAATAATAAATATTTGTTGTAAAATTTGATTATGAAGAAGAATGTAGCTTTAATAGGAATGATGGGTTGCGGCAAAACAACAATCGGTAAAGAATTAAATAGACTTTTGCCAAACTTACGTTTTATAGATATAGATGAGGAAATTGAAAAATCCTCAGGTAAAAAAATTTCCGAAATATTTTTGAAATTCGGAGAACGTCATTTTAGAATTTTAGAATCAGAAAAAATAAAATTCGTATTTGATAAAACAAATCAAATAGTATCACTTGGTGGCGGTGCTTTTGAAAATCCGGAAAACAGAAAAATTATATTAGAAAATTCAACGGTTATATACCTAAAAACTTCCGCTCAAGAAATTTACACAAGAATAAAAGATGAATATCACAGACCGTTACTTAGTAAAAATTCTTCTTTAGACAGAATAAATGAAATTATGCTAAAAAGAGAGCCAAATTATTTGAAAGCTGATATAATAATTGAAACCGATAAAAAATTACCGGATGAAACCGCAAAAAATATTCTTGAGGTGCTAAAAATTGATTAATTTGGAAGTTAAAATATCAGAAAAAGAAAAATCTTATCCGATAATTATCGAACAAGATAAAATTGAAAACCTAAAATCTAAAATACTTAAAAATATAAGAGGTCAAAAGTTTTTGGTAATAATTTCTCAGCAAGTTGACAAATTATATGGTCATTTGTTGGGGTTTTCGAAGGAAGAAAAATTTGTACTAAAAGATGGTGAAAAAGAGAAAAATTTAAATAATTACAAAAAAATACTCGAAAAAGCATTAAAGATGGGTTTAACCAGAAAAGATGCAATAATTGCAATTGGCGGCGGAGTAGTCGGAGATATAGCGGGGTTTGCAGCAGGGACGTATATGCGCGGAATAGATTATATTCAAGTTCCGACAACACTTCTTGCTTGTGTGGATAGTTCTGTAGGCGGTAAAACCGCAATAAATTCTTTATTCGGGAAAAATCTTGTAGGATGTTTTTATCAGCCAAAAAGCGTTTTTATTAATTTAAATTTTTTAAAAACTTTGGACGAAAGACAGTATAAAACAGGGTTGGGTGAAGTAGTTAAATATGTGTTTATAGAAAAAAGTTGTAAATGCAGTGAAGAGCTTAATTTTACAAACTTTATTACAGAACATACAGATAAAATTATTGCCCGTAATCTTCAGACATTAGAATCTTTGATAGAGATGTGTTTGAAATTAAAATCTTCTGTCGTTGAACAAGATGAAAAAGAATTAGGGTTAAGAAAAATTTTAAATTTTGGTCATACGTACGGACATGCAGTTGAACAAGTTACAAAATATCGTAAATACACACATGGAGAAGCTGTTGTGGGTGGTATAAGATTTGCTTTCGCTCTTGCTGAAAAAAGAGGACTTATTGATAAAAATTATCGCTTCTTTGCAAATGATATACTTGATAAATATAATTTTAAACAAATTCAGGAATTACCGATTTCAAAAATAATAGCTGCAATGAAAATGGATAAAAAGGCAGAATTTGGCAAAATATCCTTTATTCTTCCGACTGATTATTCAACTGTAGAAGAAGTTTTGTTAAATGAAGATGAAATTTCTTAATAAATTTTTATAATTAGCCCTTGCAGGGTTGACAATTTGTGAAAATAATTCCATAATTCTAGTATAATGGAATTATAAATTGAGGTTAAAAATGGAAACCAAAGAAGCTGCAACGATATTTACTGCATTAGCCCAAGAAACAAGACTTGAGGTGTACAAAATTCTTGTAGAAAATAGTCTTGAAGGTATTTGTCCTTGTGAGATTGCAGAAAAACTGAAAATTCCGCGAAATACGTTGTCGTTTCACTTATCGTTGTTATCTCAGGCCGGACTGGTGCATAAAACGAAGCAGGGTAAAATGTATTTTTATCGTCCGAATTGCGAAAAAATTAAAGAGACCGTAAAATTTTTACACAATGATTGTGTAGCTTGCCACGAAAAAGATACAATAAGGCAGGAGCAGGAGGTGTAAGATGTTAGAATTTTTACATACATTTGGCGATTATGTAGCAGGAAAATTGGGTTTGGATGTAGCAACAAAAGCCGGTTCAAGTGTCAGTTTTTTTGTGGAAGATACAATCAAAATTTTTCTATTAATATATGTAATGTTATTTGTTGTCTCTTTATTCAGAGCACAGCTTTCACCCGAAAAAATAAAGGGCTACTTATCCGGAAAAGCGGTATGGGTAGGGTATATATTGGCGGTATTTTTGGGAGTTGTTACCCCGTTTTGTTCTTGTTCATCAATACCGTTATTTATAGCATTTATTGCAGCGGGAGTTCCGTTTGGAATGACAATGACATTTTTGATAAGTTCGCCTTTAATAAGTGAAATAGCGGCAGCACTTTTACTAATAACTCCAAATGCCGGACCGCAAGCTGCCGGAGTGTATATTTTAGCGGGTGCAGTAATTTCAATTATTGGCGGATATATGTGTGATAAATATAGTCTCGAAAGGTTAAGAACAAAGCATCCGTTTGACGAAGATGCACATTGCCATTGTCATGAGGAAGATTGCAGGCATGAGGAGCGTTGTTCTTGTCATACAAACAATCACGAGGAAGAAGTTCATTGTGATTGCGAACATTCACACCACCATCATCATGAAAGTGGTAAATGCGGGTGTCATCATCATTCAGAAAAAGAAGAAAATATGCCGTTGATTAAGTATGCACATAATTATGCAAATGCAACAATAAAAGATATATGGATTTATGTATTAATAGGACTTGGAGTAGGAGCTATTATGCACGGTTATATTCCGACAGAAATGTATTCTAAATATCTGGGAGCAAGTAATCCTTTTGCAGTTGTGATTGCGGCATTTGCCGGAATCCCTATTTATGCAAACCATGACAGTGTTTTACCTATAATACAGGTATTATTAATGAAGGGAGTACCTTTAGGTACAACAATGGTAATGTTAATGAGTATTACTGCAATTTCTTTGCCTGAAATGATAATGCTTCATAAAGTTTTGAGCTGGAAAATGCTTTCAATCTTTGTGGGATATTTATTTATATCATTTATAATTGTTGGGTATTTGCTAAACTTTGTATTACTATAGATAGTTAATATTGGAAAAATCGGTCGAAATCAACATCATCAAAATTACATAACAATCGGTATACATCGTCATTTTCATCCATTCTTTGAAAATTGTAATTATCAAAAGACCAGTATTTAGGATTTATACCTTTTACTCTGACAATGCCGGCTTCTTTAAGTATGACTAATTTTTTCTTAACTATTTCGATCGGAATTTCTACAAGTTTAGCTAATTCAACAGCGGTAATTCCGTTTTCGCTGCTGCATTTTTCCGGTGTCATGAACATTAATTCCAACCCGACGGATTTTAATTCTTTGTCTTCAATTTCTGTTTCATAGTCATACATACGGTTATAATACATCAAAACATATTGCTTTTTAATCATTCTTTTAGAGGGTTTAAGTATTGGAACATAGCAATAACAAAAAGTAATAAAACATTTCTCAATAAAAATATTGAGTTTATTCCCAAAAAGAAAGCCTCGTCGATTGACAAGACTTATAAATATACATTTACCCCACACCATGTATAACACAAATACAATTTTTTGTCAACACGGATGTAAAAAACAATTTCAAAATCTCGAAAAATTTGTCAAGTTTTTTTATAAATTTACATAAAAATTTTCAAAATAAAAACGCAAAAGGTGCGGAAATCAGGAAAAAAGGGTATCGTTACAAAACATTACATTCCGAAATGTAATTATTTTGCCCCAAAAGGGTTTACAAAAGGTGAGAAAGGCGAAATAATATAAGTGTAGTTAAAAACATTAAATAAATCGGAAAAATTTTCAGACGAAATTTTAAAAATTCCGAACAGGACAACCATGCCAAAGCCGGCGGTATGGCGGCATAGTATTGCGAAAAAATTGAGAAAGGTGAAACTTATATGTCGGGAAAGACAGAAAAATCAATAATAGCAACAATAAATCTATTAAGCAAATACGTAAATGACGCAGCAAGATTGTATACGAAATATAATCTATACGTAATAAAACTATGTAAATACTGTAAAGCGGAACTGCGGCAGGTAGAAAAGCAGCCTGAGACAATAAAGTTTGAGAAATGGTTGTTAGACTCATATCAAACGGCATTGGAATTATATAATGATGCAAAAAGAATCTATAAAATGTATAAAAATAAACAAGAAATAAAAAATGAAATAGAAGAATTTAATACAAAATTTAAAAACGCAAGACTAAAAAAAATACCGAAAGGGATAACGTTGCGGATGGAAGTGCCGCGCAATTATATAGGAAGGATTACCGGCAAACACTCTAACACCAAAAACAGTAAATCCGATGTGAAAAACGATATGCCGACCGGTGTTGCTGACGGCACTCCTACCGGCGCCGCCGCAGAAATTTTACATGGCGGGGTGAGTATAAATAAAAATTTAGATAAAAATGGGGATCTTTACTCAAACGAATTGACAACTTTAAAGGGTTATGCTTCATTTTCTCCAGCTTGGGATAAAAATGGCAATTCTGTCTATATTGATAATTTAGGAGAAATATATAATACTCCTAATAACAGAGGGATTCTAAAAAATACTGTTAATTATCCTTTGGCACAACTTGCTAATTTTAATGAAATGATAAATGAACAAAATACAAATAGCCCTTTATATCGGGATAAGGAATTGTTAGGGTTAAGTGCAATGACTGCTCCTCTTGGGACAGGCGGATTTCTTACCGGAAAGTTTGCTTCAAATTTAATACCATATATGGGTAAAAAAATTGCAACAAGGACAGCACAAGGGTTAGGTAGTGGTTTTGTTGGTGGTTCTGTTCATGGTTTAGGACGTGGAGTAATAGAAAACAAAAACCCTTTTTTTACTATGCTTGAAGATGGCTCACAATCAGCTATTGCTGGTGGGTTATTATGTTTGGGCAGTGGAAGTTTAATTAAAAATATTGATAAACTACGTATTAAAAATGCTGATTATGATAAAGCAAAGTTATCTAATAATTATTATCGAGATTACGAACGTGGACTTGATTTAAATATGGATAAAATAGGAAAAACAAAATTACAAAGTGACGGATTTAGAGAAACAAATAAACAAATGCCACGTTATGCCGATGAAGTTATTGATTTACATAAAAAATTAAGTAGTGCAAAATTTTCTAATCCAGAACTACCAAAACATAAGCATAAATACCCTATTGAAACTTTTTATCGATTCAATGGAGATAATGTGGATTATTTAATTGCACAAAACAAAAAAGGTGATAATTATTTTCATAAAGTAACAGCTCCTGAGTTAAGCGGTACTGAAACCGAGCCTCAAGAGCTGTATAACTCCATTATAACGCATAAAAGTAAAAATTTCAACCCCTCTATTTTTGAAAAAATAATGCAATTATTTAGAAAAAGTCCGTAGGTTGTGGTAAATCATAGATTTACCGCAACAAAATAAATTAAAGAAACATGATATAATAACCATATGAATTACAGACGTTTATATGTTTCAAATCGAATTGTTTTTATTACAGTTGTTACGAGCAAACGGCGGGAGATATTGATTGATAACATAGAATTATTAAAATACTCAGTAACAAATGCACATAAATATTATAAATTTTCAATTATTGCAATATGCGTATTAAAAGACCATTTGCATTTTTTGTTACAACCACAAAATATAAAAGATTATTCAAAAATAATCACATTAATAAAACGAACATTTTCAAAAAATATAGATATATCCAAAATAAAAGATTACAAATTGACATCAAGTAATATAAAACGAAATGAACGAGACATTTGGCAAAAAAGATTTTGGGAACATACGATTCGAGATGAAGAAGATTTATACAAACATATAGATTATATACACTATAATTCTCAAAAGCATTACCGGATAGCACCAAAAGATTGGAAATATTCGTCATTTGAAAATTATGTAAAAAAGGGGTGGTATGATATTGAGTGGTATAATTTTGGGGATAAACGTGAAATTGAAAAATTAAATTATGAATAAAAATTTTGATTTGTTGCGGTAAATCTATGATTTACCACAACCTACGGACT
>ONTD01000053.1 GCA_900320675.1 uncultured bacterium | reverse complement strand
TATGCAAGTTACAGAACAGGTTGATGCGATAAAAACATTAAAAGTTGATCCTGTCGGATACTATTTTACACCAAGAGTTGTGGCTACAGCATTAACAATTCCGATGGTTGTGGTAATAGCAGAACTTATAGGGGTTTTGGGCGGTTTATTTGTGTCAAATGCTACTATTAATTTGCATCCGCAGCGATACATGTATTCCGTATGGGCATGGATGTCCACAAGAGACATTTATATAAGTTTATTCAAAGCTTCAATATTTGGTGCCCTAGTCTCACTTGTCTGTGCTACTCAGGGCTATGAAACAAGAGGCGGTGCAAAAGAAGTAGGCATTTCTACAACTCAAGCCGCAATCTTATCCACAATATACATGCTGGTTGCTGATTTCTTAATTAACCTTGTATTTTATATTGCTAAATAGGATAAAAGTTAAAAATCGAAACATTTGAGATATTCCGGTAACCTGTCATACCAGCGTGGTTCGGTTCCATTCAAAACTTTTGACATAGGGGTAACGTACATATCAACATCAAATCTCATTGACTTCATGAAATTTATAACCCTATTTTCGTTCTCATTTAAAGCGTTTAGTATTTTAAAATTTAATTTTTCATAAAACCCAATTGCTCTGTTTGAAGAAACAACAAAAGCGTCTGTATATTTTTCGTTTGCAGAATTCAGGCATAAATCAGTCAACGTTTTTGCCAAGCCTGATCCTCTATACTTTCTATCAACTGCAAGATTATCAACGTACAAAGTAGTCATTTTTGCCTGCGGCAATTCAGAAAAACCTCTTGTTACAATTCCGCCGCAAATTTTGCGTTTACTATTTCTTGCAACTACTATCGACAAATTACCGTCATCTTTTTTTACCAAATCAAAAATATCTTCAACAAACTGTTTTTTTAATACAGAAAACAATTTTTTATATTCTTTATACTGATACTTAAACCACGCCGGATCATCCGTATCCCTGATAAAATTTCTGCAAAACATATCCACAACTTCACGAACAACAGCTTTATCGGTTAAATCGTTTCCGCTAAGTTCTGATATCTGTATTTTACCTTTTTCGGTTTTTAATTTCAGCGGCTTTATTGGATTAAGTTTTGATGTAAAATTCAAATTAGACGAATAATTGTTATTTATAATCATATTATTTATTATTAAAAACAAACAAATATTTTTTTGCTAAAAAAAACTCCTCTTAAAATTTAAGAGGAGTTTTTGAATAAATAAATTTTAATTAGTGAGCAACTGCAACTTTCATAGTTTTAGAAATAATTTCATTAAAACTATCAGCCTTCAAGCTTGCTCCGCCAATCAAAGCACCATCGATATCAGATTTAGACATTTGTTCTTCAATAGTTGAAGGTTTTACAGAACCGCCGTACAAAATTCTGATAGAATCAGCAGCAGAAGCTCCTGCAACTTCAGAGACTACACTTCTAATCATCTTAATAACTCTGTTTGCTTCATCAGCATCACAAGATTTACCGGTACCGATTGCCCAAATAGGTTCATAAGCAATTACGGATTTTGCAACATCTTCAGAAGAAATTCCTGATAATGCAGCTCTGATTTGACCTGCAATCCAGCTATCAGTTTCACCGGCTTCTCTTTGTTCTAAAGATTCACCGCAGCATATAATCGGAATTAGTCCGCCTGCCAAAATTGCCTTTGCTTTTTTGTTAATCATTTCATCAGTTTCAGAGAAGTATTGTCTTCTTTCTGAGTGTCCGATAATAATATATGAACAGCCTGCATCTTTTGCCATTTCAACAGAAATTTCACCTGTATAAGCTCCTGAAGATTCCCAGTGGCAATTTTGAGCTGCAATTGAAATCTTATTTCCGCCGCAACCGCAATCACATGCTACAGTATCAACTACGCATAACGAAGTAAATACAGGAGCAATTACAACTGTAGGTAATTCAACTGCTGAATAGCTGCTTACAAAACTTTTAATACCTTCAAACAAATCCTTTGCTTCGGATTTTAAAAGATTCATTTTCCAATTTCCTGCAATAATAGGTTTTCTTGACATAATTTTCTCCTTTATTTTGTTCAAAATACACCAGTATTATATAAAGAACACGTTTTACATGCAATGACTGTAAGGGAAAATATTGCCTGAAATCGCAAAATCTGATAAAATTTTCTTATGGATGAAATCATTGAAAGTCTAAAAAATATCGGTTTAAATTCATACGAAGCAAAGGTTTATTTGGCTCTTTTGAAAAAGTATCCTGCAACGGGATATGAAGTATCAAAGCTGGCAGATATCCCGCAAGCAAGAGCTTATGATACATTAAAAGCACTTGAAACAGACCATATTGTTACTTCATCTCCTACAAAACCTATCACGTATACCCCAATAAAACCGAAAGAACTTACAAATAGATATCGCCGAAAAATCACCTCAACACTTGATTATCTGGATAAAAAACTTCCGAATGTTAAAGATGATTACACAGAACCTATCTTAAACATAGAAGGGGAACACTCTATCC
>ONTD01000050.1 GCA_900320675.1 uncultured bacterium | reverse complement strand
GTTAAATTGAGCCAGAGCGTAACTTGCGTTACATTCAATTGATTTTTCAAAAAGTTCTATCGATTTTCTGACCTGACCTAAGTCGTCGAGATAAATTACCCCTAAGTTATTATAGGCGATATCATAGTATGGGTTATATTCAATTGCCATTTCATATTCTTTAATGGCTTCATCAAGATTTCCGTTGCTCCAGTATAAAAATCCCAGATTGCAGTGAATTTGTGCGTTTTTCGGCTGCAAATCAAGAGCGTTTCTGTATACGGCTAACGCATTGTTAAAATCTTCTTTGTCATAAAATGCACTGCCTAAATTTACATATATATCAATATCTTTTGGTGTTTGAAGGTATGCACTTTGATATGCAACTATTGCGGCATCTAAATCTTGTTTTGCTTCTTGATATATGAAGCCTAGTGTTTGATTAACAACACTTGACCATTCTTTTCTCGGATTAAGTGTTATAGCTGTTTGAAAATGCGCTATTGCCTCATCTATATCTCCTTTTACAAATAAGATATTTGCAAGATTTGAGTATATGTCAGGCATTGTCGGCATAATTTTTACCAATTTCTCATAAACTTCAACGGCGCTATCGTAGTCTCCAAGTTCCTCGTAAGCAGCAGCTAAATGTCTGTATGCCTGTACATTCAAACAATCAAGCCATATTGCCATTTTATATTCGGTTATTGCATCTTCAAATCTGCCAAGAGAACAGTATATATCTCCGAGTAAGCCGTAAAAAGGTACAAATCCCGGAGCCTTATCTATTGCATCAATGTATACCTGTATAGCATCATCTACGCCTTTTGAATTTGCAAGCCATATCCCTTTTACCCATGTCGGTATAAATCTCAAATAAGATAAGGTTTGGCACACATTTTTTATTGCTCTTATATCAAAGGGTAATGTTAATAATGATAATATGTATTCAAACTTATTTAGAAATTTTAGCTTAAAAGATTGTACTGAAGATACTCCGTACAAATTTGAAAGTAAGTAGTGCGCACTTGAATTTCTAAACGGTGCGGTTTTAATAGATTTTTTGCAATTTTGAATAGCTTCAAAAAAGCGGGCTTTTTTAGTATAAGTTTCAGCCAGCATATAATATGCTTTTGACATTTTGTCGTCTTTTTCTATTGCGGTATCAAAATAATTTATTGCCTTATCTAAATCACCTTTAAAATAATGGGCTTGCCCTATTTTAAAGTATATTTCCGCAGAATCTACGTAAGTTTCTGAAGCTCTTTGGTATTCTGTTATTGCCTCGTCTACGTACTGACACGAATTTGATATATCTAAATGCCAAGCTAAATACAAATCCCCCAGCCTCATATGCAAAGCTGCGTTAGTCGGATCTTTTTGCAGACCTAACTGACACAATTCAATAGCATTTTTGACGTTGCCGGTTTTGTACTCTTTATTTATCTTTTTCTCTAACTGTTTAGTATTATTCATATTTTAAAACAATCTCTTGACAATAAGGCTTTCAATGCTCATACTTATTATTGTAATGAAATTTAGCTAAAAAAGCAAGATATTTTACTAATCCAAAAGGAGTAAAAATGAAGGATAATAAAATTTATTTCGTAGATGTAACAAATCGAGATGGGGTACAGACATCAAGGTTAGGACTTGCAAAATTGCAAAAAACCATAATTAATTTGATGCTTAATGATATGGGTATTACCCAATCCGAGTTTGGATTTCCTACTACAAAACACGAAATAAATTATTTGAACGGTAATTTGGAACTTGTTCGAAGAGGGGTAATTAAAAAGACAAAATTATCAGGTTGGATGAGAGCAATTGCCGAAGATGTAGAATTGTCTTTCAAAAATGTGCCGGCTTTGAAAAACTGTAATCTTTCTCAGTCTACATCTGAGCAGATGTTATACGGTAAATATCAGGGTAAAAAATCTTTTGAAGATATTTTAGGAATGACTGCGGACGCGGTAAAATGTGCGGTAAATCAAGGCGCGGAAATAATAGGTGTAAACGCCGAAGATGCTTCAAGGAGCGATATTGATTTTCTGATTAAATACGCTAAAATTGCTCAAAAAAACGGTGCTCAACGTTTTAGATATTGCGATACTCTTGGATATGAAGATCCTAAAACCACGTACGACAGAATATATAAAATAGCACGTGAAACCGGTATGGCTATGGAAATGCACTTCCACAATGATTTAGGTATGGCGGTTGCGTGTTCCGTTATGGGCGCGAAAGCTGCAATTGATGCAGGTGTTGATGCGTATATTAATACTGCTATTAATGGTATGGGCGAACGTGCAGGTAATGCGGATTTGGTATCCTGTTTACTCGCTATTCTTAAGTCTGCCGGATTTAAAGAATATCAAATTGATCCGAACATTGATTTGAGCAAATCATGGCAGCTTGCTAAATATACTGCTTATGCTTTCGGAATACCAATCCCTATGAATCAGCCGGCAGTAGGAGATAATGCATTTGCGCACGAATCAGGTATTCACGCTGACGGTGCATTGAAAGACAGAAGAAATTATGAATTATATGATTTTGAAGAATTAGGACGCGGTGAACCTGAAATTATTGAAACAGGCAGAATGATTACAACCGGCGAATATGGCGGTATTAAAGGGTTTAGAAACGTATATAATAATCTTGAAATTGAGTTTCAGGATGAACACGAGGCAAGAAATATTCTGGAACTCGCTCGTTATGCGAATGTCCATACTCAAAAACCGCTTACTTCAAGTGAATTAAGATTTATATATAACTACCCTGATGTTGCGGCAAAGGTTATGACGGTATCTCCTTATTACGAGCCGATCGGTGCAATAAAAGAACGTGTCGAAGCTCAGATGGCGTCAAAATAATTGTTGCTAATTTGAGATTTTTTTGCGTGTAATAACTAAATGAAAATAATCTTAACATTTAAGGGTTTTAACCTGTTTTTGTTATATAATTATTGTGTAGGATTTAATAAATGCCTGCGTGTTGAAAATATTTTTTGATATAGGGAAAGAGGTATTTATGGCAGTTAGGTTTGATGCCGGAGAAGTCATAACAGCAATGGTTACTCCGTTCAATTCTAAAAGAGAGATAGATTTTAACAAGGCTGAGAGTTTGACGGATTATCTTGTAAAAAACGGTACAGATACGCTTTTGGTTGCCGGCACAACGGGAGAAGGTCCGACCTTAACTCATGAAGAAGAATTTGAGTTGTTGAGCACTATAAAAAGAGCTAACAGAAATCGTGCAAAAGTTATAATGAATGCCGGTTCAAACTCTACTGATACTGCAATTCAATCTGCTAAATGGGCAGAAAAAGAAGAAGTTGACGGTATACTTTCGGTTGTTCCGTATTACAACAAGCCTTCACAGAACGGCATGATTGCTCATTTTTCTGCAATTGCCGAAGCAACGTCTTTACCTGTAATAATATATAATATTCCGGGAAGAACCGGTGTGAATATGCTGCCGGCAACAGTAAAATTGTTAGCTGAAAAATACGATAATATTGTCGGTATAAAGCAAAGTTTTGCGGATATGGATGCAATCACTGAGATGAAAATGCTTTGTCCGGATGATTTTTCAATTTATTCGGGAGATGACAGTTTAACATTACCTATGATGTCATTGGGTGCTTGCGGTGTTGTATCTGTTGCATCTCATATTCTTGGTGTCGATATGAAGTCTATGATAAGAAACTTTAAAACAGGTGATGTTAAGGCTGCATTAAATATGCACAGAAAATTGTATCCTGCGTTTAAAAAATTATTTATGGCTCCGAATCCGGTACCTGTAAAAGCCGCTTTGGCTCATTTTGGCATAATTGAAGATTACGTAAGAAAGCCGCTTGTAGAACTTACGGCTGACGAGAAAGAAGATTTGTTCAGTATTATAGACAGATATCAAACTTCAATTAGCCCTATCGGTTAATCAAATTTGAATTGTATATTGAATAAAATACACATATTATAAAGGGGAAAAAAAGTGAAAAACAAAATTATTATGTTTTGGGCAATCGTATTGATAGCAATAGCATCAATATGGGTAATATGCACAAAACCGACGAAATTAGGACTTGATTTGGCAGGCGGTTCCAGACTTGTTCTGGAAGCTCAAACTACAAAGGCAATTCCGCAAATTACAGATGACGTAATGGATACTTTACAGTTTTCTATTGAAAATCGTGTAAATAAACTTGGGGTATCCGAAACTATTGTGCAGAGAGTCGGTGAAAAACGACTTATGGTTGAAATTCCGGGAGAAACAGATTTGCAAAAAGCAAAAATGTATATCGGGGAAACTGCTCAATTAGAATTTAAAAAGCCCGGCCCAGATGTAAACGGCGAAAGGACTTGGCTGGATGCCGATTTAACAGGAAGAGATTTGACAAAATCTACATTGACAACTGATTCTAACGGGCAGTGGGTTGTCTCATTAGAGTTCAATGCTGAAGGTTCCAAAAAATTCGCTGAACTTACAAAGGCTCTTGTAGGACAAGAAATGGCGATATTTTTCAACGGAGAATTGCAATCAGCTCCGAGAGTTAATGAGGCTATCTATGGCGGACATGCTCAGATTAGCGGCGGCGGAGACTCAGGGTTTTCAATGGATGAAGCTAAAGAAATGGTTAATCTGCTAAATGCCGGAGCGCTTCCTGTTCCTGCAAAAATTGTTGAAGAAAATACTGTCGGTGCTACATTAGGTGCAGATAGTATTGCTAAATCAAAGTTTGCGGGTATGCTCGGTTTAGGCTTTGTAATGTTATTTATGATATTTATATACAGAGCTCCGGGTGTTATTGCTGACATTGCTTTAATTTTATATAGTTTAATGTTATTTGCTTTGTTCAAGGCAATTCCTGTAACTTTAACCTTAGCGGGTATTGCAGGGTTTATTCTTTCAATAGGTATGGCGGTTGATGCTAATATTCTTATTTTTGAAAGAATGAAAGAAGAATTAAGAGCCGGCAGAAACTTGTTTACGGCAATTAATTCAGGTTTTGACAGAGCGTGGACAAGTATTTTCGATTCAAACATGACAACAATAATAACCTGTTTAATTCTTTATTATATGGGTTCAAGTATTGTTAAAGGTTTTGCTTTAACTCTTGCAATGGGTGTTGTTATTTCTATGTTTAGTGCAATTACTATTACAAAGAACTTCATGCACTTGATATTCGGTACAGGCGAATTAAAATATCCTGCATTGTTTGGTTTGAAGGCGTCTGAAATCGGTAAGGCTTATGAGGCTACCGAAACAAAACGTGAAAATGCTCGTTTTGGAATTTTAGACTAGGAAATATGAGGTAAAAGAAATGACTACAAATGAAATAACATCAAGACACCTTATAAATATTGTAAAATACAAGTTCGTATGGCTTTGTGTTACTGCAATATTACTTCTGCCGGGGGTGCTGGGTTTAATTTACGGCGGAATTCATAACCATTCACCATTGAAAGTTGGTATTGATTATACCGGCGGTACAATTTTGCAGTATGGTGTGGATAAAGATATTTCAAATCAGGCTTTGAGCTCACTGAGAAGTAACCTTGAAAAAGCCGGTATTGATAATCCGAGTATTCAGATTATTCACGCAAATGCTGAAAATCAGAAAACTAATACAAATATAAAAAATATTATTTCAATAAGAACAAAATTTATCAGTGAAGATGCTGATACCGAAAACAAAATTACTAATGTAATATCAAAGGATTACAATAATTCGGAGTTGATGTCTGTTACATCAGTCGGTCCTACTTTGGGTAGTGAATTGTTTAAAAAATCCTTTACTGCTCTTGCTATTGCAATATTAGGTATGGTAATTTATTTGACAATAAGATTTAAATTCACGTACGCTCTTGCTGCAATTCTGGGATTAGCGCATGATACATTATTTGTTTGCGGAGTATTCGCATTGCTTGGAATATTTGCAGGTGTAGAAGTTGATAGCTTGTTTATAACGGCTATTTTAACCGTAATAGGTTTTTCTATCAATGATACTATTGTTGTATTTGACAGAATTCGTGAAAACTTGAGATACTATTCAAAGAAAATGACATTCGGTGAGATTGTAAATGCTTCCGTAAATCAGACATTAGGAAGAAGTATTAATACTTCGGTATCTACATTGATTACCTTGTTAGCGTTGTATTTGTTTGGCGGGGTAACCACAAGAGATTTCGTTCTTGCAATGATTATCGGTATTGTTGTCGGTACTTGGTCAAGTATATTCTTCTGTACGGTTCTTGTTTCTATTTGGGAAGATAAAGACAATAAAAAACCGGTTAAACAAGCTGCATAGTTTAAAATATGCTAAATCAAAAAGCCCGAGTTAATCTCGGGCTTTTTAAGTAATAAATTTTTTGTAACGTTAAACTAAGAGCGACGTTTCCTTTCAATTTATCTGCAACGGCAACTTGGGCTTCTTGTGCCGTCAGCACATACGTAATAGCCGCTGCTTCCACAGTGAGAAACTCCGCCGTGTCTTGAACAGCATCCGCTTCTTGTATTCATGTCAATTCCAAGATAGTCGTAGCTTGTTTTTATTGCACCGTAGCATATTCCGCCAAACAGTGTTGTTATAAACAGTATAAATATTAACCAGTATTTCATGTATTTCCCCTATATATTATAAAAAAATTATAATAAATATTTTTGATAAATTAAACCGGTATATTAAATTTCATTAAGTTTGTATGCAAAACAAAAACGGATTACTTTAATTTTAAAGTAATCCGTTTTAAATATTATACTAATTTTTAATTATTCTTTAGTATATTCTGCATCAATTACGTCATCATCTTTATTTTCTGTTGAAGAAGAGGATGATGCGCTGTCAGTGCTTGCTGAACCTTGATTTGCTTGTTCTTCTTTTTGAACTGCTTCATAGGCTTTTTGAGAAATGCTAAACATAGTTTGCTGCAATTCTTCCGATAATTTTTTCAATTCATCTGAATCTTTATTTTCGTCCAGAGCCTTCTGAAGAGCGGCTTTTTGTTCATCAAGTTTTGACTTGTCAGCATCATCAATTTTGCCTTCAAAATCTTTAACGATTCTGTCAGCCGAACCGATTAAGCTGGTTGCATTATTCTTGATTTCAGCTTCTTCTTTCTTCTTCTTATCTTCTGCTGCGTTAGCTTCAGCTTCTTTAACCATTTTGTCAATATCAGCTTCTGACAAGTTAGAAGAATTTGTTATTGTAATTTTCTG
>ONTD01000049.1 GCA_900320675.1 uncultured bacterium | reverse complement strand
ATTAAACGTGCAAGAGAAGCTTCAATTATCGGTTACGTTTTTGATTAATCTTATATTAGTTGAAAATTAGAACAGCCTCTTTTTGAGGCTGTTTTTTATTTGTTTGTGGTATTATGATTTATGATTATTGTTTAAACAAGGAGAAAAATTATGGCAGACTCAAAAATTTTGGCTACAATAGAACGAAGTGAGACCGAACAATTGCAGATTTCATTGAGTGAATACAAGGGAACGAGCTATTTAAATATGAGGATATTTTTTACAAATGATGGCGGTGCAACTTGGATACCTACTAAAAAGGGAGTAACTTTTACCGCAGATCAGCTGGATTTGTTGACTGAGGCAATTGAACAAGCTAAACAAGAATTTATGGCAGAATAAAAAAGAAGTCCGGGTTAACCTAATCTTCTCCGGATGGTAGATGGTTAAAAAACAGGAAGTGAAAATTATCAAGACTCAACCCTCTACCATCGGGAGAGGGTTGAATTTCAAGACGAGGTAACGAGTCTTAGAAATTCGGGTGAGGGGTTAATCAATATTAAAAATAGTCTTGTAAATAACCTCACAAACCCCATCTAAATTACTATCTACATCATGATTCCAAAACCTTAAAACTTTATAACCTTTACTTTCTAAAAAAGCTGTTCTTTGTTTATCTTTTTCTATATTTTCAGGCTCGTTATGCTGACCTCCGTCAAGTTCAATTATCACATTATGTATTTCGCAAACGAAGTCTGCCACATAATTTCCAATAGGTACTTGTCTGCGAAATTTAAGACCATAAAATTGATTATTTCGCAAAATATTCCATAAAACTTTTTCTTGTTCGGTCATATTTTTACGGAGCATTTTTGCCTGATTTAGAGTAGTGCTTTTGTGTTTCATGTCTTTATTATAACATGATTGACCCCTCACCCATTTTTCTAAATTCGCTGGCGCTCATTAAGAAAAATTACCCTCTCCCGACGGTAGAGGGTAAAGAAAAAACAGGAAGTAAAAATCATCAAGAATTTACCTTCTCCAGAAATGAGAGGGTTTATTATTACTTTTTATGTTAGAATTCTTATATAACAAACATTTTAAAAAACCATGCAAACTAATCAGCTTTTTGATACAACTGAATTTGAACAAAAAACTTCACCAAAATATGCACTCGCTTTGGTGAATATTACAGGTTTGGGCGTAAAAACTTTTAGCTACTTAATTCCTGATGAGATGAAAGATAAAATTCAAATAGGGCAAGCAATTCTTGTACCATTCGGTCGTCAGGGGTTAATAAATGCTTTTTGTGTCGGATTCAGCGACTATTTGCCGGAAGGTATTAAAGCTAAAAAAATTAGCAAAATTTTAGATGAAACTCCTCTATTTTCTATTGATTACTTGAAACTTTTGGAGTGGGTTGCAAATTATTATTGCTGCGATTTGGTAACCGTCCTAAATGCCGCTATCCCGATGAAATTAATCGAGAAAAATTCTAAAACCGAGCAGTTGATTGAGTTTGTAAGTTATGAGGGCGCAACCAAAAGACAGATCGCAATATTAGAGCAGCTTGAAAAAATGGGTAAGCCGCCCCTTATTACCTTTGAAAAACTCGTAAAGACTACAAGAGCAACTGTCAAAAAACTTGAAGCACTCGGTTGTGTTAAAATTTCAGAAGAAGAAATATACCGTAATCCGCTGGATATTTTACATATTGAGCATACAGAACCTTTATTTGAATTAGAAGGTGAACAAAAAGCTGCTTATGAGGGAATAAAAAAATCTATATCAGATTACTATAAGCGGAGAGAAACTTTAAAAGATGATGAAGTTATGCCGCCGCTATCTATACTATTACATGGGGTTACGGCATCCGGTAAAACGGAAGTTTATTTTAAATTAATTGATGACTGTGTTAAATCGGGCAAAAATGTATTGTTTCTTGCACCGGAAATAGCTCTTGCTTCACAGTTGACCAAAAGATTAGCGAAAAAATTCGGTACTCGTGATGTTGCAATTTGGCATAGCAGTATCTCGGAAGGTGAAAGATATGATGTATGGCAAAGATTATACAATAATGATATTAAAATTCTTGCCGGTGCAAGGTCTGCTGTGTTTGCACCGTTAAAAAATATCGGATTAATTATAATAGACGAAGAACATGAAGGCGCTTATAAACAAACAAATCCGGCGCCAAGGTATGATGCAAGAATTGTTGCTCAAAAACTGTCGGAATTTCATAACTGTCCATTGATATCAGGTTCGGCTACTCCGGATATATCGATGTATTATAAAGCGTTGAATGCGGGCAGT
>ONTD01000008.1 GCA_900320675.1 uncultured bacterium | reverse complement strand
TAATCAACGATAACTAAAGGTTTCTTTGCTACAACTTCAAATCTGCCTGCAACTCCTTTTACATTTTCCAGTGCCTTTAGTGCAATTTTAATATCTATGCCCATTGCAAGTGCGGATGTCAGAGCCGCAAGTACATTGTATACGCTAAACATACCGTTCATATGAAGATTAACCGGATATTCATCCCCATTTATAGCAAGTTTAAATTCGGCACCGTTTAAAGAAAAATTAATATCTTTTGCCATTACATCCGCTGAATTTTTTACACCGTAAGTGTAAGTTTTAACCCCTTCCGGAACTGCGGATAAAAATTTATTACACCAGTCGTCATCAGCATTTATTACAGCATAGGAGCCTTCTTCTAAGTGTCTGAATAAAAGAGATTTTGCTTCAAAATAGTTATCCATTGTAATATGATAATCAAGATGGTCTTGTGTAAGATTTGTTAATATCGCTCCATTAAAACAACACCCGCCGACTCTGTTTTGTTCCAGTGCGTGTGAACTGACTTCCATTACAACATTATCTATTTTTTCAACATCTTTAATCATTCGAAGAGTTGCTTGAAGTTCAGGAGCTTGCGGAGTTGTATGTTTTGCATCTCTATATTCGCCTGTAGATGAGAGCTTGTATCCTAAAGTTCCGATAAGCGCACATTTTTCTCCGTTTTGTTCAAATATCTTTTGTATTAAATGGGTAACCGTTGTTTTTCCGTTTGTACCGGTTATACCTATTAGGTTAATTCCTCTTGATGGGCTGGAGTAAAATCTGTCTGATATATCAGCAATTTTGTGTCTTGTTGAAGACACTACAACTTGCGGGATTTTTTTATCTGCTTCAACTCGATGCTCTACAAACAGTGCGGCCGCACCGTTTTCAATAGCATTTGCAGCGTAATTATGACCGTCAGTGTATTCTCCGGTCAAACAGACAAAGATGTCTCCTTTTTTAGTGGTTTTAGAATTATATGAAATCCCTGAAATTTCGACATTTTTAAAATTTATCAAATCTTTGTAGTCTAGGTGTTCAATTAGTTCATCAAGTTTCATTTTAGCTCCTTATAAATTATGTTTAATTACTATTCGTTTTTGTATTGTGTCCGGTTACGTTTTTATCCGGCTTTATGTCCAGAATTCTTGCAACTTGTGTTGTTACTTCATGAAATATCGGACCTGCAACGGTATTACCCCAAATTGCACCGACTTTTGCGCTATCAACCATAACGTATACCAATACTTGCGGGTTACTTGCAGGAAGATATCCAACTGTAGATGTGTACATATATGGAGTATACCCTACGCCGTTTTCTTTTGGCTTTCTTGAAGTTCCTGTTTTTGCCGCAACGTTATAATGATCCATTTTTATAACTGATTTACCGTGATTTACGCTCTGGGCAAGCAGTCTTGTTATGGAATGTGCGGTCTCAGGTGAAATAACTTGGGTACGTTTTATTTTTACGGCTTCTTCCTCTGGGGTATATTTAATCACGTGCGGAGTTACTCTAACCCCATCATTTGCTAAGGCCGATACCGCTGATATCATTTGTATTGCAGTTACAGATGTTCCGTAACCGTATGACATTGTTGCATGTATTCCTTTATCCCACAAATTCCAGTTTGCAAGTAATCCGGAAGATTCTCCCGGTAAATCTATACCTGTTTTTGAGCCAAACCCGAATTTTGAAAGCATATCGTAAAATTCATGTGAACTCATCATTTTTGCAACATTTATAGAACCTATGTTACTTGAGTGTTCAAATAGGTATTCCAATGATATTTGTCCCGGATATGGGTGCACTTCGTAGTCGTAATTCTTAATTTCCCAGTTCCCGATTTTAGTTTTACCGGTATCAAGTACTGTTGAATATTCATTAATTTTGCCTAAATCCATTGCACTTGCAACAGTAATAGTCTTAAACGTCGAACCCGGAGGAAATACGTCAGTTAGTGTCCAATTCTTTATTTGCAGCGGAGTTGCTTTTCTGTAGTTATTTGGATCGTACGTCGGGTATACTGCATAAGCCAGTATCTCTCCGTTTTTAGGGTTCATAACTATAACGGTTCCCCTAAGTGCCTGCTTCTCAAGGACCATTTTTTCAAGTTCTTTTTCACATACGTGTTGAATTGCTGCATCAATTGTCAGCGTAACGTCAAGTCCCTTAGGGTTTTGAGCTGTTGCAACCGGATCCGTTGACAATTCATATATAATTTTACCTTTTTGTGTTTTTTGATATTGTACGGAATTCTCAATATGCTCAAGTTTATCTTTTGCTGCGTATTCAATGCCGTTTGCAATATCAGCATCAAAATTGTAATATCCCAAAACGTGTGCAGCCATTGTTCCTTGCGGATATACTCTTGTATTTTTCTTATCAAGGCTTATTGCTCTCAAATGTAACTTAGCAATTTTTTTTGCGGTATTTCTGTCTACATCTTTTTTGACTGCAATTATTTGATCCTGACAATTCAATTTTTTTAGCAACTGTGCTTTTGAAGTATTCAAAATCGGTGCAAGTGCTGTGGCAATAGCTTCAGGAGAGGACTTGTCATCGTCATAGTCCACCCTTCTCGCAAAAACGTTATAAAATACGTCATCTGTTGCAAGCTTTATTCCGTTTCTGTCAAATATATCACCTCTAACTGCAAAATTTTGGCTTGCACGCTGCTTTTGAGCTCTAATTTTATATTTTTTTACATCTATTACTTGTATAAAAAATAAGTATATTATAAGAGATGCCGCAAACAGTATAAATAAGCCGTATAAAACTGCTAGAACGCTATCAAAACGTTTATTTCTCTTGTTTGTTCGTTTGGTTCGGTTTACTCTTCTTACGTCTTCCACTTTACACATCCCCTCATTAATATTTTAGCATAAGGATGTTACGCAGTATTAAAATATTAACGAATGTTTACGTGTTTATGGTAATATTTGTTATATGAAGAAATTTTTGATTTTATTGTCGATTCTTGTGATAGGAGTTTGTGCTTATGCGCTTGACGTAGTTTATCCGAAACTTGATAAAGTTACGATTAACTCTCCGTCAACGTTTTTTATCGGTTCTTCTTCGCCAAATAAAACTTTAACCGTAAACGGTGAAAATGTTGAAGTTCACCCTTCAGGCGGATTTGCAAAAGTTGTAGAATTAAAATACGGTGAAAACTTGTTTGAGCTTCTTTCAGGTGATGAAAAACTTGTCTATTCCATAACAAGGCCTTATCCTAAAAAATCAAATCAATCAAGTCTGAACACATTTGCGGCTTATAGCAAGAATAAAACACTTGTAATAAAAAATGACAATGCTCCGTTGCGTTCTACGCCGATTGATGCGGGCATAAACAGAATGTCGCATCTACCTAAAGGTTTTTGTTTAATTTCTGACGGTGAAAAAAACGGATTTAACAGGGTAGTTCTCGGTAAAAATGCTCGCGGCTGGGTTGGCAAATCTTATGTAGAGACTTCCGATTCAGTCGTTAATCCTGTAAAGATATACTCTTATAATTTTAATCAGGATAATGAGTATTATACTTATACTTTTCATTTGTCTTCGCCTACACCGTGGGAAATTATTGAAGACAAAGGTATTACAGTAAAATTATTTAATATTGTCGGTATTGAAGGGAATGTATATTCTAAACATATAGATAAAAAAACTGATTTAAAG
>ONTD01000030.1 GCA_900320675.1 uncultured bacterium | reverse complement strand
GCTTTAGGGTGAAGCATAAGATTATCTTCAAGATCATACATCTTTGCAATACGGGTAACCAAAGGAGCTCCGCATTTAGGACATTTTAACCCGCCGGCTCCGTTTAAGATAAGTTCTTTTAAACTTTCAATAATTTGCTCTGATACAAAATTTGTATCAAAATCTTTTTCGTATTTTTTTATGGTATGTGGTTCGCATTTTAAGCCTTTAGCAAGTTTTTGCCTTATCGTTACCGGTAAAAATAATTCCTTTCCCGATTCAATTTCTTCAATCAAACTAAGTTCAAGATTGCACGCCATTGCCAACCCTTTTGGGGACATACCTAAATCATCTCTTCTTTTTTGTACGAATTGTGCTAATGTCTTCATAACCGGATTATATCATAAATTTTAGTATTTGTTATAGTGAATTTTTGACATGTCTGCTCTGTCAATAAACCTGTTCTCATCAGGGGAATAACCTAAAGAAATTACACAAAACGGTAAAACATCATCCGGTACTTCAAAACAAGCTTTAAGCATGTTTACCCTTTCCATATCCGGATAAAACCCCATCCAACAACCGCCAAGTCCTTCTTCAACAATTTGAAGCAGGATGTTTTCAGTACACGCCCCCAAATCTTGAGCAAACCACGGATTTAATTTTTCATCATTATGTTTACCAAGAACTATTATTGATACCGGTGCATTTGCTACCATTCCTGACCAAGGAGACATTTTTGAAACGGCATTCTTTTTATCTGCATCAGTAACTATAATAAATTCCCACCGTTGATTGTTATGTGCAGAAGGTGCTTGCATTCCGGCTCTTAGAATTCTTTCCACCTTCTCCTGTTCTACCGGTTTGTCTAAAAATCTTCTGATTGAACGACGTCTAAATATTATATTTTCCATTTTTATCTCTCCTTACCAAATAACTTTTTCAATTAATTCAATTTCATTTCCGTCAGGATCTTTTATAAAAGCTATTTTTGAACCCTTCCCGTTAAGGTCAAACGGTTCATATAAGTATTCATATTCCGTTTTGTTTAGTTTGTCCGTAAAGTCATCAAAAGAATCAACGGAAAATGCAAAATGCCCGAAAGCGTTACCATTAGTATAGCCTTCTTGCGGAGTATCATCATTATACGTAAGTTCTATTTGGCAACAACCGCTTTCATCGTTTAAAAAGTATAATTCACAATCCTCAAGTCGCTTTTTGTGATCTAATTTCATATTTAAAAGTTCTGTATAGAATTTTAAAGATTTATCTATATCTTTTACTCTGATCATTGAATGTAAAAATTTCATAACCTCTCCTTAGTCTGTATGTGTAATAACCCCATTTGAAGCTTCATCATCAATTATGATTGTGTTACGAATAATTGAGTGAGACATTAACAACATGTATGGATTTATTTCTTCCATGGAAGACATTGTTACAGAAGCCTTTGTGCGGCTCGTATCTTCTGATTTTGCTTCCAGTTTATCAAAAGTTAGAACCGATTGCATAGAGTAATGTTTTTCCTCGCTCTGAATTCTGTTCATAAGTTCATCTTTAGGGAATTTTTCAGAACATTCAATATGCACATGGACAGAGTTTGAAGTCTCAAGTATCAAAGTTGCAATGACTTTACCGAAATTAACGGTTGTAATGGTGATAACAAGAATACTGTCTTTGTCATCTCCTTCCGGATTGCTTTGAATTTCCACTTCAAAATCTGTACCTTCCTGTAGCGGCAGCCACGGAAGATAAAGTAACAATAAAGTTTTAAGTGTTTGTGCCGGATTGTCCTGTGATGCAACAGCTACACTTGCATTGATAAGTTTTGCAGTATCTTTTAGTTGTGATAAATCTTTTACTCCTTGTTGTGATGCGTTTGCCATTGTAAGAATTAATTTTGCAATAGCATCTTTGCCGTTCATTTGAAGCATTTCGGAAAGGGCTGACATACTTAGATTGCCCTTTGAAAGTATTTCAAGATTTCTAAGATTGGCGGCACTGTTAGCAGAGGAAAGTTGGTTTTTTAATGCGGCTTGAAGTTCTTCCGCCGATAATCCTTGTAATTGTGCGAGAATTTGCGCTCTTTCGGATGTTAAGTTTGGATTTAGTCCGCGCATGTTGTATTGCTCCGCAAGAAATTTGTTCATTTGAATTTGGTTTAAATTTCGCTGCATCATATATACAAATTCATTCATATTTTTGGGCAATTTCATTAAATCTTTAACATAAGCGGAAGTTTCTGTACCTGCAAGCTGCCCCATCTGAGGTGTTCCTGTTGTTTGTGCGGCAGCGGGAGTATTTGCCGGGGAAGAAGGCGTTTGTGCAGATTGTGATGCCGAAAATGATTGAGGTACATTGCCTTGATTTGCCTGTCTTATCTGTACCTGTTTATTGTATGAAAATCTTGCTGCGTAATTTATTAGATTAAGTTTATCCACGTGTTTATATTAACGGATTTTTTTCAAAATGTCCACTAATGGTTATATTTTTAAATATTAATAAAATTTAACAAAACTTACATTAAAAAGCAATTTTATCGATAAATATAACTTTATAATCATGTAGGTTAAACTGTAGGAGTTATTATGTTACCACCAAATGTAACCGCAGGTTTAGATCATTTAGCATCAATAGGTGTATTAGACTATGATGCGGCAGCCGATATTGCAGGCTCAAGACCTAGGTATTACGGACATCCACAGGGTTATGTATCACCTTTTGTTGGTACACCGATGGATAATTTCAGTTTTTCTAATCAGTATAATCCTGATGGTATTAATTATGGCGGACAACGTAATTGGTTAAGACTTCTTGCAACCGGAGCTTTAGCTCTTGGCGGTTTATATTTTGGCGGTAAATTATTTTTGCATTTTGGACAAGGAATAAAAAATTTCTCATTTAAAAATTTATTTAAGTCTTCTAAAAAAACTGTTGAAAAAATTGGTAAAGATATTGAGAAAACCGCTAAAAAAGGTTTGAAAAAAGGCAAAAAAGCAGTAAATCAAGGTACCAAAAAGGTGAGTAAATTAGGAAAAACCCCTTGGTACAAAAAGGCTGCAAATTCCATATCAGACGGCTGGGATAATTTAGTTAAAAAGGTCTCCGGTAAAAAGCACCGAGGTTTTAGACTTGCCGGTCGTAAAATAAGATTTTAGGTTATGATTGTTTAATTTAAAATAAATTTTCGTTAATGATTTTTTGAAGTTTATCGGCAGACTGTTTAAGTTTGTCTGTTTCTATATCGTTAAGTTGGAGCGGGACGTGTGTTTCTACTCCGTCTTTTCCCACAATTGACGGGTATGAAAGAGAAATTCCTTCAATACCGTGTTCTCCGTGCATCATTGAAGAAACAGGAAGTATAGATTTTTCATCCCGTATTATTGCTTCACAAATTCTTTTTACTGCCATTGCAACACCGTAATAAGTTGCTTTTTTTCTGTTAATTATTTCATAGGCACTATTTTTGACATTTTCAGCAATTTTTTTTGTGCTTTCATCGTGGTTAAAAAATCCCCGCATCTCACAGAATTTGTTCAAAGGTATACCTGAAACATTAGCACTTGACCATGCCGCAATCTCAGAATCTCCGTGTTCTCCTATTATGAAGGCGTGAACACTTCTTGAATCTACATTTAAATGGTTGCCGAGTTCATATTTTAATCTTGCGGTATCAAGGACAGTTCCGGAGCCTATAACTTTGTTTTCATCTAAACCGGATAGTTTTAAAGCTGCTGTCGTTAGTATATCTACCGGATTAGAAACAATTAGCAGAATGCCATCGTATTTCTGTTTATTGATTTCTCCGATTATCGATTTGAAAATTTCAATATTTCTTTTTACTAAATCAAGCCTTGTTTCTCCGGTTTTTTGGTTTGCTCCTGCCGTAATTATTACCATAGAGGCGTTTGTTATATCTGAATAACTTCCGGCATATATTTTCATCGGTTTTGCAAACGGTACACCGTGGCTTATGTCCAGTGCTTCCCCTTCTGCTTTTGAGACATCCGAATCGATAAGTACAATTTCTGAGAATAGTCCTGACTGCATTAAGCTAAATGCGCACGCTGCTCCCACAAATCCACATCCTATTATAGCTGCTTTTCGTATGTTCGTGCAGTTTTGACAATTTTTATCCATAAGCGTAACCTTTCAATATTTAGACGATTTCCATATCACAAAAATCTTTGTATGCGCACCATTGGCATCCGTCAGAATTACAATTTGGTTCAAACTCATAATTTTTTATGTTATCAATGGTTGATTTGAACTTTTCTATTATTAAATCACATGAATCATCATCAAATTCAACCGTCAAGTTACGAGTATAATCTTCAGGAAAAATAAAGGTTGTTTCTTTAACTGTTTTACCTGTAGATTTTTCAAGAAAATATTTATATAAACCGATTTGATTGTAATAATTTTCGTAATCTCCGTCAGGGCATATTGATTTTGCGGTTTTTGCTTTTCCTGTTTTATAATCGTATATGGTAAATGTGCCATCAGGATTTTTATCAATGCGGTCAATAATACCGTAAAATTTTACGCCGTCTAATTCAAAAGAAACCGGTTCTTCCACTTTGTATAGATAATCAGTCGGGGTATTACACAGTTGTGAATAAAATTCTTCTAATGCCTTTATACCTCTTTCTTTGTATACGTTCAATTCTCTGGAGTCGGTCATAGGAGCTTTATCCATTTCATCTGTAAAGTGTTTCACAAAATCTTCTTTTGTCGGATAAGTATTATTTTTTATGGCGTATTTGACTGCAAATTCGCAAGTTGAATGGATTACACTTCCGTATGTTGCAGCATCAGGGCTGCCGTCTTTTGTACCTAAATCTAATATGTAGTCGTAAAAATATTGTCTGGGACATTTTATATAAGTGTTTATTGCACTTGGGGAGAAGGATTTGCCAAGCAGCCTTGCATCGACCATTGAACAAAAATCTCGTTTGTAGTCGTAATCCCGTTTTTGTAGATTTTTAGCTCTCTCTTGCCAGTAGCTGTTTACGTCGTACTCTGAATTTTGATTTTCATTTTCAAGGATGTCATTGATATTTGATATTAAAACAGACGGTGTCTGTAAATCTTTTTCAATATATTCCGGATAAGAGAGTCTGAGAGTATGTTTTGCCCTTGTCATTCCCACATACATAAGTTTTACGTTTTCTGAAAATTTTATACTTCTTATTTCTTCTTCGGTTTTATATTCGCTTGAAGAAAGAGGAATATCCGGTTTAAGAGTTATACGTTTCTTTTCCCAATAATTATCTAACAGAGTCGGCATATAAACGTATTCAAATTCTCTTCCCTTAGAGCTATGGTAGGTTGAGAGTTGTATCGCATTCATTGTGACAGGAGCTTTGTCAGTTTTTATTTGAATATCGTCTTTTTGGCACATGTCAAGATATTCGACAAAATCTTCCAAGTTGTTATTTTTTTGTGTTTGAGAAAAATCAATAGCCTCATCAATAATTTTTTTCAATCCGGAGATGTTTTCTGTTTTATTGATTTCAGAATTGATAAAGTAACTGAAAATTCCGCTTTTACCACCTATTTCAAGAATTACATTTTTAAGAGTTTCCGCTGTTTTATAATCTGTTAAATAATCGAAAGTCGATACAAATTTTTCAACAAGTTCCGGTTTTAAAAATTCATTTTTATTTACGGATTTCATCATATCTACAAAAGAAGGGTAGTGTGATTTTTGTAAATATAATTTTTCATAGTCTTTCGGGTTAATGTTGAAAGGTTTGGAAAGAATGAGCTTGAAAAAGTTATCCGAATACAACTCGGGATTAACTAACAGTTTTAGGTAATAATAAAAGATATTTACCGATTTTATTTCAAAAATATTTTTTCCTTCTTTCAATTCAAACGGAATATTTTTTTCCTTCAATAATTCCGCAAAAGTCAAAAGCTCCTCGTTACTTTTGGTTAATATCGCAATTTCTGACAACAATTTATTTCCGGTGTTATCTTTAGGACAATCCGGAGAATTGATAAGTTGTTCAATTTCTTCCGTAATGCTGTTATATTCCTGTACGATATCTCCGAATTTTATACAGCGGACTTTTTTATTTTTTGAAAAAAGACTTTCGTTTTTAGCGGTAAGATTTTTGGTAATGTTGTATTGCTTAAAGTTTGGATTAGCTTCCAACCTTGCCTCATCTTGTTTTACAATTTTTCTTGAAACATCCAGTATATTCTGCGTTGAACGCATATTTTCGTTTAGGCAGATAACTTTTGTCTCAGGAAATTCTCTCAAAAAATTTTCTATTGTGTCAATTTTTGCACCCTGAAAAGAAAATATTATCTGGTCATCATCCCCTACCACAAAAACGTTTTCACTCTCCTGAGAGTGCGTAAGATTAAACACTATATCGTTTTGATTTTTGTTTGTGTCCTGATATTCATCTACAAGAATATATTCATACTTATTTGCTATTTGAGATAAAAATGCCGGTTCGTTTTCAAATTTATCCAGTACAAAATTTATCATATCATTGAAATCAACATAATTTTCCTGCTGCATTTTGTCAGTGTAGAGTTCGTATAAATTCCACACTTCCGTTGCTTGAGCTATCATTTTTTCGCAGGACTCAATATCTCCCTGCAATTTTTTTGTAATTTTCTTCCCGTTAAGTGTTTTGTCTCGTAATTCTGCCTTAAGATTATCTAATTTTGGCTGCCAATCAGGATTGTATTTTATGTTGTCAAAATATTTTTCTTTAGTAAATCGGTTTGTTTTAATTTTTGATATTCGTTTTGAAATTGTACTTAAAAATACATAAGCATCATTTTTAAAACCTTTAAAAGTTACAGGTTTAATTTCATCAATACATTGTTTTAATATTGAAATTGATACGGCTTGCGGGATGAGTCTATAGTGTTCATTGAGCCCGAATTCTGCCGGATTTTCTTTTATTATCTCATTACAAAAACTGTGATATGTGTATATGTTTACCCTCGCAGAATTAATATCAAGCTCTTTTTCAATTCTTTTTTTCATTTCGTTTGCGGCTGATTCTGAAAAAGTCAAGCATAAAATTTTATCCGGTTTTATCCCTTCAAGAAGCATATGTTTAATTCGCTCGATTATAGTGAAAGTTTTGCCTGTTCCGGGACCCGCCAGCACAAGATATTTCCCGTTTATATTATCTATGCATTCCTGTTGCTTTGCATTTGGTACAGGTTTATTTGCTGTCATTAATCCCATTTCAATATCCTTTCTTTTGATTTTGCATATCTTACAAAATCATAATAATCCCTTAATCTGCCAGATTCGGTCTTATAAAATTTTAGAATATATAAATTTTTAAGTCAATTTTATTTAAAAGATTACACGCTCAATTTTGAAATTTTTACATTAAATATGGCTTCCAAATCCGTTCGGCATATAATATATTCAATCCAGTCTTCCGGCTTCAATCCTTTAAGATTTTCTATTTTAGGAATTAAGCCCAGTACCGGAACTTCTGTTGTTGTTTCTATAAGTTTTTGGTATTCTCTTACTCCCGTTTTTAATTCTGCCATCGGACATTCATTTATTATAATTCCTCGCAAATTTAATGATTTTGCTTTTATAAATTTAAGGTAATCTATTACCTCATCAGGAGTTGAATTTTCCATAGAAGCGATAAGAACTATAGGGCTTGCGATTGTTCTAAGTAATTCTTCTTCATTGAAATTAGTTTCAAACAAAGTTGTAATATCGGATTGACCTGTTACTATTACACATTCATATTTGTTTACAACATTCATATAATCCTGAAATATAACGTTTTTATCCATATACAACTGTTCTTGGGCAAAAACTTTCGGGGATAATTTTTTGCTCTTGTACAAATATGAACAGAAGGTTGTAATATTTTTATCCATTAATTTTGCAAAAAGCATGTCGGGTGCTTGGATGAATCCGTTAATATATTTTGCACCGGTTTGTGCCGGCAAATATACAGCGGTAGAATAGCCCAAACCTTGCATAGCTGCCGCTATTCCGCCTGTTATAAATGTTGTTCCCGAGCCGGGTTTTATTCCTGTTAAATAGATTTCAAGCATCGACCTTTCCTGCCTTCTATTTATTTATCGCAAAATAAACTTCTTTTAAACGTTTTTTACTGATATGAGTGTACAATTGTGTCGTTGATACATCACTGTGTCCTAAAAGCTCCTGCACAACACGCAAATCCGCTCCGTTTTCTATTAAGTGTGTTGCAAAACTATGCCTTAATGTGTGTGGAGATATTGCTCTGTGGATTTTCTCTCCTTGGTGATGTATAAAATTATAAATATCTTGTCTTGATATTTTTCTTCCATCATCTGCTACAAGTAAATGATTGTCAATAAGGTTATATTTTTTTATTAAAAATTCTCTTTTAGGTAAGTATTTTTTTAAGGCAGCACAAGCCTTTGAACCAAGAGGAACAACTCTTTCTTTTGAACCTTTACCCAAACATTGCAAATATTTTGATTTTATATTTATGTCTGAAATTTTTAATTCTACCAGTTCGGACACTCTTAATCCGCATCCGTATAGCAGTTCTATGATTACTCTTTCAGTATCAGTGATATTTTGACTCAGCATCTGCTCTATTTCTTTTACGGAAACTACTTTCGGCAGATGTTTAGGTAATTTAGGACGTTCTATTGTAAGTGTCGGATTAATTTTGCAGTATTCATTTGCACACATCCATTTATACAAACCGCGAAGGGATGCTATTTTTCGCATAATGCTTGTCGGAGAATATTTCTCGTCATGCAGTTTTAAAATATATGAAGAAATATTTCCTCTGGAAACATTTTCCAATTCAGAAATTCCTAGAAGGCTGCAAAATTCCCAAAATTCGGTTAAATCACGTCTGTACGCATCTTGCGTATTTTGAGCCAACCCTTTTTCCGCATCAAGATATTCTATATATTCTGCCAACGTTTGTACACTCATAAAAGTTATTATACAACGTTTAATAATTGTTTTAATAGTTTAAATGTATTATTTTTAGAATAACGTAAAGAACTTAACGTCGTAAAAAGACGATAAGACGATAAGACGATAAGTCGATAAACCCTACCTCTCCCATCGGGAGAGGATACGGATGTGAGTTTGAAAAACTCAACAGCCGTTGGTGAGGGGTTGGACAAAAGACGATGAGACGATAAGACGATAAGTCGATAAGTCGATAAGTTCTTTACGGTGCTGTCGCACAATCAAAATAATCAACTCGCCCGAAGGGCTGAAATGAACTTAACGTCCTAACG
>ONTD01000068.1 GCA_900320675.1 uncultured bacterium | reverse complement strand
TCCAACCCCTCACCAACGGCTGTTGAGTTTTTCAAACTCACATCCGTATCCTCTCCCGACGGGAGAGGTAGGGTTTATCGTCTTATCGTCTTTTTTACTTTAAATTAAACACTCGTTTTGCATTGTCGGTTGTTGCTGAGGCAACTTCTTCAAACGAAATACCTCTTAATTTTGCAATTTCTTCTGCAACGTATTTTACGTATGCCGGCTGATTTTCTTTTCCCCTGAAAGGAACCGGAGTTAAATATGGGGCATCGGTTTCTAAAAGTAATCTGTCTAAAGGCACGGTTTTTGCAACTTCTTTCATTTTATTTGCACTATTAAATGTAACAACCCCGCCCAGTGCAATATACCAGCCTTCTTTAAGGCATTCTCTTGAAAATTCAACACTTCCGGAAAAGCAGTGTAAGACTACGTTTGAAGTTTTATTATATTCTTTCAGGATATCAAAAGTGTCTTTGTGGGCGTCCCTATCATGTACAGAAATAGGAAGATGCAGTTCATTTGCAAGTTGAACTTGTTTTATAAAAATATCTTTTTGAATATCAATATGTTTTTTATCCCAATAGTAATCCAATCCGATTTCACCGATTGCGATAATTTTTTCATCCTCGGAATATTTTCTAATCTTATCTAAAATTCCGTCATCCCAGTTTTTTGCATCCTCAGGGTGAATTCCTAGCATACCGTATACATTATCATATTTTTTTATTAACTCGGGAATTACATCTATATCCGCAGGAGCTGCGGATGGAACAAGAAGAATTTCCACTCCGCTATCAATCGCATTTCTTACGCTCTCTTCCGGCGTAATTTTTTCTAAGCAGTTTATATGTGTATGCGTATCAATTAATCCCATATGTTCAATCTCCTCAAAAATTATTATACCATAATTGTGATTTGTGATATAATTAAACCTATGGGACAGAGAGATTTAAAAATATCAATAGCACACTTATACCCCAAATTACTTAATTTATATGGGGATATCGGGAACATAATAACACTCAAAAAACGTTGTGAGTGGCGAAATATAGAAGTGGAATTTGAAGATATAAATATCGGGGATAAAATAAACGAACACGACATTTATTTTGTTGGCGGCGGTCAGGATAAGCAGCAGGAAGAAGTTGCCGACGAATTGTATCGCCAAAAAGATTTCTTGACAGAAGAACGGGAGCGTAATGCGGTATTTCTTGGGATTTGCGGCGGCTATCAACTGTTTGGGCATTATTATCAGCCGCATGACAAAGAACGCTTAAATGGGATTAGCCTTATGGATGCCTATACGGTTGCCGGTAATACTCGTTTTATTGGGAACGTAACCGCCCGCACAGATTTTTTAACTCCGAATACCCTTGTAGGATTTGAAAATCATAGCGGTTTAACCTACCTGCAAGGAGATACAAAACCGCTCGCTATAACCGAAGTCGGCAACGGCAATAACGGCAAGGATAAAACCGAAGGAGCAAGATATAAAAATGTTTTCGGCACATATCTTCACGGCTCTTTCTTGCCTAAAAATCCGCATTTTGCTGACTTTATGATAGAACTGGCTTTGGAAAAACGATATGGCGAACCAATAAAACTAGCCCCGCTAGATGATAAATTAGAAATTGAAACTCATAATTCTTTAATCGGAAAATCTTATTAATCTTGTTACAATTTGCAAGAGCAAACGCATAGAATTATAATATTGAGTATGACAAAAAAAGTTATCGCATATTTGCACACGCACTGGGACAGAGAATGGTACAGAGAGTTTGAAGTATTCAGACTCAGACTTTTACGCGTGTTTGATAATGTTTTGGAACTGCTTGAAGAAAATAAAATTCCGTCATTCTATTTTGACGGACAGGTCTCCGCTTTATTGGATTATTTGGAACTCAGACCGGAAAAAGAAGAACAAATAAGAAAATTTATTTCTGAGAAAAAATTATTTATAGGTCCTTGTTTTACACTTGTAGATGAATATTTGACCGATAAATACTCTTTTGAAAAAAATCTGGAAATCGGATTAAAAATTTCAAAAGAGTTTGGATGCGAAGATTTTATAGGATATCTTGCGGACACCTTCGGACATAGCTTGAATATCCCTAAAATTTTTAAGCAATACGGAATTGATAAATGTGTTGTATGGCGCGGCTGCGGAGATATTCCATCCGAATTTGTTTTCAACGGAATTAATACCGTAAATCTTATACGCGGATACTTTATGGATATTTTTTCCGCAAAAATTTCTGTTGAAGAAAAGGCTAAATGGTTAAAAGATAATTTAGACAGAATTGCCGAAAAATCAGGAGATATACTTTTATTGCCAATTGGAGCCGATCACTTGGGGGTAGAAAAAGATATTGCAGAACAAATCACAAAAGTAAACGAAATTCTGCAAGATTACGAAATAGAACTCGCTAACCCATTTAAATATTTTGACCTCGTTAAAAATAATTTTAAGTATGAATGGAACGACGAATTAAGAGATAATAGTAAAACATTTATCCTGCAAGGCTGCTATTCGTCAAGAACTAAATTAAAACAAGCAAATGTAAAAACCTCATACAAATTGCATTTTACAGATAAAATTCAAAAACATTTCGGTTCAAAATATAATTCCGCAATTGAATATGCCTACAAACTTTTGCTTAAAAATCAGGCACACGACGGGATTTGCGGCTGTTCTACCGATGAAGTCCATCAGGAAAATATAATGAGATTTAAAAAAATTAATCAGGTTACTAACACCATTTTAAAAGAATTAAAATTTCTAAATCCAAAAGAATATAACCGCCTGCTCCTTGAGCATAACAAAAAATATCGCTATGTTATGGAAATTGAAGAAACATTTGAGCCGGAGAATTGCCAAATTATATCTAAACATAAAGGCTTTGTTGATGATATATTATATGACACTCAACGAATACCGATTACGGAAGATTATACCGAAATTTATACCTGTCTAGAAGAAATCAGACCTGACGGCAAAAAAATACCGCTCAGCGAAATTATAAAAATTCAAAATAATAAAATTACAATATATGATAAATTCGCAGTAGATTTTGTCCGCTGCAACGATTACGGAGATACATATAATTTTGGAGCAGGAGAAAACGATACTCCGGAAATCGCAGAAATAATTAATTCAGAAGTAATTGTTGACGGGAATTTACGGCAAATAATGAAAATCAGAACAACATTTTTTGATGTAAACGTATCCTTAGATAAAGGCTCTGATTTAGTACAATTTTATATCGACTGGGAAAATAAATTCACTGACAAATTATGGCAGGCAAGGTTTACATTCCCGCAAAAAATTCAGCAAACATTCTCAGAAGATATGAATACAATAATAACACGTACATTTGACGCGGATTACAACATAAGAGAACATTTACCAAAAACTAAAGGAATAGAAGTTAAAACGAATTTTGCTCCTATGCAAAGATATGTAGGCACACAAGGGTTAGGGATATTAACAAAAGGGTTAACCGAATATGAAGTATATAAAAATACTTTATCAATAACCCTGCTACGTTCTACAGGAGTTATTTCAAATCCGAAAAATCCTTCACGTTCCACTCCTGCCGGCCCGCCTATTGAAACACCTGAAGCCCAGCAGCTCGGTCAGAATTCCGCCGAATTTGCCGTAAGCAGCTTTGAACCGGAAAATTACAAAATATATCTTGAAGAATATTATTCCGACTTAATTAATTGCTAAAATTTCTTAAGACTTATCGCCGCGGCGCTCACGTCGCTTTTGGATTTCAAGAGGTTCCGTTGTCAACTTGGTTTCATCCTTTACTCCGTTGACTTCGTGTTTATTATTATTGTTTTCTCTTTTCTTTTTAGCCTGTTCTTCTGTCTCTTTCTTTTCGTTGATATGTTTATCTTCTCTCTTGTCAGTTGCCATTGTAATATCTTCAGCTTTACTAATTGCATTATCGACAACACGCAAAGACTTCGAATTCTTTTCTTCACCGGAAATAATAGCAGCAGAACCCTCATTGGAAGTATCTTCCGCCCTCGAACTTTCTTCAAGTGCCATAAGACCTCTTACATAATCTCTTGTAAAGATAAAGTCAAAATTGTAAGCCCTTGCCTTTTGAAGAGCTTCTTTTGTCTCAACAGAAATAGATTTATCTATTGCGGTACTGTTGACATCATCATTATCAACCTGTTTTATACCAACTAATTTCATACCGGCTTCTTTTGTATCAGCACCTCTATCAGAAACATTCTGCGGAATAGGAGCGTATTCGGAGAAGATTTCTTCTATTTCCTTTAGCTGAGCATCATATATCGCAAGCTCGTTTTGAGCCCTATTGCCCACGCTCATAAGCTCTGCCGAAAGTTTACTTAATTTTACCAAATCTGCAGGAGATATATTTGATTTATCAGACGCAATCCTATTTAACAACTCATCATATTGAGCTTTTGTCGATTTTGTACGCTGCTCAACATCATTTGCTCTTTGTGCAGCAATTGCTGCTGTAGTTTCACTTTTTGACGATTGTTCTTCTGTATCAGCCACCATACTGTCAGAATTTTCTCTTGCCGCCTCACTGTTTGTAATGTGTACACCTGCTTTTTCATAAAGGCTGACTTCTTGTTGAACCTCTCTTGGGCTGTCATCATTACCTTCAGTCTCTTCCGCAGCCTCTTTTGCGGCTTCAGGCTCCTTTGTTCCGGCATTTTCTCGGGCGTATTCCGCTTGAGTTGCACCGTTTACCGCATCATAAGAAACATTCTCCGGAGCATTAATTTGCTTTGAGTAATCTTTTGCCCACTTCAAAATCTCAGCAGGAACATCTTCGCCGCGCCCTGCATGCTCCAATACCTCACTTGCAGTGAGGTTTCGCCAATTTATTGATACATCTTTTCTTCGCTGTATTTCAGTATTTACTGCTGCATTTACGGCACTTATTGCGTCGACCATAAATTCACTCCTATAGGTTGTTATTATATTATCGGCATAAATTTAAAAAACTTTAATTTATTTGCAATTGTAAAGTTATGTTACAAAATATTATATAATTTTTAAATAAAAAGGCAATAATTTTTGAGTAAAATTTTTTATATATATACGAGAGCAAATTAAAAAGAAGAGAGGTCATAATGGCTAAAACAATATTAATGCCGAATACGGTAACAGATACATATAAAAATACATCCCAAGCATTAAAGGAAATTGATGTAGATAAGACTACCGTGATTAAGAAATCACTTGTAGAAATTATGAAACAATCATTTTTCCACGGTTCATTTTTATACGGAACAACAAATTTTATAGCGTAAAGTCGTTGGAAATTAGGAATATAGGAAATTTAAACAAAAGGATAAAATTACCGGCTTATACAGCCGGTTTTTTATTGTGAAATTTTAGTATTGCACTCTAATTCTTTCAAAATCACTATAATCCGCCGGAGTAGAGTATTGAGCATATGAGCCCAGCATAAATCCGCCGACAAACTGAACATTTTTTCGGTTAGTTCCTTTAGGGAAATTCAAAACAGGCTGCCCGCCAAGATTAAGTATAGCTTTTCTAATTTGATTAACAGATTTATTTTCTCTGTCGGTACAAGTGATTTTAAGATTAGAAATTGTACCGGATTTGCTCACATTAAATGAAAATAAAAATACAGTTCCGTAGTGTCCGTCTACATCAGAATCATCCATTATTCTGTTTTGCAAAGTGCTTCGCCAAATATTCCAAGCAAGAGTTTCATTTTTATACCTTGGATCATTTTTGTTACTACAAGCAGGACAAGTTGTTCCGGTAAGTGAACTGCCTCTGCCGGATAATTCTTTTTGAAGTCTTTCTAAAGTCAATTCTTCTGATGTTGAACTGTTTTCGACTATTTCAGAGAGTTTTTTTAGCATATCCTCTTGAGTTTGAGGAGCTTGATTAATAGATGTTTCTACATTTTGGCTTACCATCTCTTCATTACGGCGATTTATATCAGTTCTTCGTCTTCTTTCCTGTGAAACTTTTGAAGTTTCAGAGCTTGAGATAAAATTAGTTTCAAACGCAGAAAAAATTGAAGACGGAATAATTTTTTCTTCACTCGATATTTGAGTAGTATTTCTTTGAATTCTCTGTTCCGTAGCTATTGAATTATTACGTTTTGTTCCGAGCTTAAAAAGGACAGAGCTTTGCAAGTCCTGCGGTCTTTGATTAATATTCTTCAACTTAAAATTTTCATTTGTAATTATAAAATGCTTATGTATAGCAGGTTTGTTAAACATACCAAATAAAGTAATAATAAAAACTGTAAAAAATATAAATGTTTTTAGTGCCTTCATAATCTTTATTCTTTATCTACTTTTGCAAGAAGTTCATCACAAGCATATACATCAAATCCGGTACACGCCATTATAAAAGTTTCCGCCAACAAAAGAGCCGTCGGAACAGCAGCTGCCAAAAAGCTTAAAAACACTCCTTTAAAATCAGAGCCTATTTCTGACATAAAGTAAAAAATATTCATCATAAATTCAATGAATACAATAGTTCCGCCAATTGTGAAAAATAATCTTCTGTCGGATTCAAGTTTTTTAGTACCTTCCAACCCGTATATAGATATAGCATGCTGGCGATAGTCAACAAAACCGTCCTGTTTTATAACTTCAGATGCCTGAATTTTTTTTGTTACCAAAAAGGCGTTTACAAATGCAAAAAATGCAAATATTATCAAAAAAGTCGACAACGTTAAAAACACGGGACTGAATCTAAATCCGGATAATCTAACCCAACCTGCCGATTCAGGGAAACAGATAGCAAGAGTATTTGAAACCCCATATGCTAAAAACGGTGCCGTAATTATACCAATTACAACTTCAAAAAGAGTTTTTAACTGCTGCATTAGCAATCTGTCCTTAATTAAATTCAACCTCTTATATGACAAGGAGTTAACATATCGTTCTATCCAAAGCCTATAAGCCTTTAACACCCCTTCCAAATCTTCTCTAAATTCATATTTATTCAATACCGCACCATAAGCTGAGGCATTTGCCTTAAAATATCCGCAAGCTATTGATAATGCCGACATGATACCTATAAAGAAAATTGTTAAAAATACCGCAAATCCCACATATTCCAATATAGCAGAATAATATGTAAGATTTATTGCATATATTGCAATTATAAATATAGATGAAGTCCACAACATAAAGTTTTTCGCAATACGGGTATTAGAAGTTATATTCTTCAAAATCTTTTCATTAATACTTAAATATACACCTTGTTTTAACATTAAACATATTGCCGCTACAACAAATGTATACGCAACCCACGCTTGCACATTAGTAGCTAAATAAATATTACGTGCAGATTCTTGAATTTTTAGCCCCATCATATAATTGGCAACTGCAAAAGCACTTAATATTGATGTTATAAAAAGAGCTATATGAAGAATAATACCTGTACGCATATTTGATTTTATTTTAGCTCTGATTTCAGCTATCGGATATGCAATTTGCTTCATAATTGCAATACGGGCATTTTCTATGGGTTCACGAGCCTTTTCCATTTTCATCTTTATTTCGGCATTTTCTTCATCCCCATACAAAGCCTGAGCGTCAATATCGGAAAGTTTTTTTGTCGGAGTATCACTTATATCATCCGGCAAATCCTCTTCTATAAATATTTCCAAATATTCATTACTGTCTTTTAAATTTATTCTGCAAACCCCTTCTGCCGTAATTTTGGTAAGAACATCACCTTTAAAGAGAACATTTGGATTTTTAAAATTATTTATTATTTGGCACTTATTTGTTTTAGGGTCGTGCTGAATAGTAATAATAAGCTCATAGTCAAGCTCCAGAAAAAAATCACATTTCGGATTTGTTCCTATGTTAATAATTTGTTTGCTGCGGAATTTTCTCCGTGCAGTTGAAGATTTTATTACTACGCTCAAATGTAACTCCTATCTGTCCAATGCGTGTAAAAATAATCTTATAGCCTTGTCGCAATTTTGTTTTGGAGAAATAATCAATTTCTTTTCTCCAAGAATAGGGCCTAAAGCTTCCTTAACCGTATCAAGTTTTGACGGATGAGCATACAAAAACATCATAGCAAATTCCGGCGCATATTCTTGCATTTGTTTAACATCCTGAGGAAGTTTGTTCCAGTTAAGCTGTTTTTCGGCAGCCCCTTCGTTTTCCAAATCACCGATAACTACAATAGCCGGCATATATCCGTCTTTTTTCATTTGACGAGAATAATTAAAAGCCTTATTTAGCCCGACTCCGTATGCCGTACCAAAATCCTTTTTGTCATACTTTGTAAACTCATTCATCACTTTTTCAATATTACTGCCGTTAAAAGGAGCTCCTTCATATATTAAGTAGGCATCCTCTGAAACTCTTATTATCTTCACTTGATCTTCAGGATCAAGCAGATTACAAACTTGTTTCAAAAGTTTCTTCTGCTCAGGTAACTCTTTTTGATTTGATGCTGAGGAATCAATTACAAATGTAACCGCAGCCGGTTTAAAACTGTCAACTTTCACATTTTTTAAACCGCTCCATATAAGCTTCAAAACAATTGATGCCAGTAATATAACTACGCCTATTATAATAATTCTTTTATTCATACTTTTTTCTCGCTCTCTTTGCTAATTGAATAATATCATATTTTTTTTAAGTTCGCAATATTGCAATTATATAAGAATATATGATACAATACCATACGTTATAAATATTAGATTTGCGAGGATAATTATGGGTTTATTTGAAATTTTAATAACCGTCATTATAGCATACCTGATAGGTTCAATACCTACAGGGTACATTATAGTGAAACTTGCGACAGGGCAAGACATAAGAACTATAGCATCAGGTTCGACCGGTGCAACAAATGTAAAAAGGGTAATGGGGAAAAAGTGGTTTTTTATAACTTTACTTTTGGACGCATTTAAAGGAGCTTTACCGGTAGTACTTGCAAAAGTGTTTGG
>ONTD01000145.1 GCA_900320675.1 uncultured bacterium | reverse complement strand
CCATTTATGTCCTTTGTTTTTCTTGATTTTATAATAACACGAGAAAAAATAAATTTGCTACTCTTGTAATAAAATTTTACAACTGCAAATTCGCTAGCTTATTTTTGTAGGCTTAATTTCACCGCCTAATTATACGAATAATTAAAATTTTAAAACTTTAATTATTCGTTTTTAATCATACTATCCGTAAGAAATAATCAAACTAAGTGTTCTTTTACAGCTACATTCTTAGGTCGTTTTTACACAATGGCACCGTGGCTTGCATCACTTACACTTAGTGCATACTTTGCTAAATATCCGGATTTAATTTTCGGTTCAAACTTTTTAAGTTCTGATTTTCTTTTATTTAGTTCATCATCAGAAACAAGCAATTCAATCTTTCTTGACGGAATATCAATTCTTATTTTATCTCCGTCTTTTATAAGTGCTATTGTTCCGCCTGCGGCAGCCTCAGGACATATATGGCCGACACAAATCCCTCTTGTCGCTCCGGAAAATCTGCCGTCTGTTATCAATGCACAACTCTTTCCTAATCCTTTTCCTACGAGTAATGACGTTGGGGCAAGCATTTCTCGCATTCCGGGGCCGCCCTTTGGACCTTCGTATCGGATTACTATTACATCACCTGATTTTATTGTATCATTTTCTAACGCTTTCATTGCATCTTCTTCACTGTCAAATGTTCTTGCTGCCCCTTCAAATGTGTAACACTCCTTATCAACGCCGGAAATCTTTATTACACATCCGTCCTTTGCTAAATTTCCATATAATACCCCAAGTCCTGCCTGCGTGTACGTAGATTTTTCGTATTTTGGAATTATTGATTCATCCGCATATGCCATTTGGGCAATTTCTGAAGTCATTAAGCCTGACACAGTAATCGTGTTGTTTAATTTTGCCGGTTCATATAAACTCTTTAGTACTGCAGGGATACCGCCTGCTTGATGAAAATCTGTCATAGTCAGCGTCGATGACGGATTAATTTTTACAATCTGATGTATTTCTCTGCTTAGCGAGTCAAAATCATCAAGGCTAATGTCAAGATTTGCTGCCTTTGAAATTGCAAGTGTATGCAAGAAAGTGTTTGTTGAACCGCCTATAGCCAATGATACTTTTATCATATTTGTAAGGCTTTCTTTTGTAATAATTTGAGAAGGCGTGATGTCATCTTTTACAAGTTCAACAATCCTAACTCCACTATCAAATGCAATTCTCCTCTTTTGCGATGAAACTGCAGATGCTGAAGAACAGTACGGAAGGCTCATTCCAAGAACTTCTGTAAGACAAGCCATTGTATTAGCTGTATACATACCCTGACAGGCACCGGCTGAAGGACAAGAATTTTCTTCCATAGCAATAAGATGTTCTTCGGTAATCTCTCCTTTTCGGTATCTCCCTACCGCTTCAAATGAACCGGTTACCATTGTAAGCTTGTTTTCTCCCCTGCACATTCCGTCTAGCATCGGACCTGCCGTTACAACTATAGACGGTATATTTAATCTTAATGCCCCAAGTATCATGCCCGGAGTAATTTTGTCGCAATTGGAAAGTAAGACAAGTCCGTCTAATTGGTGGGCAGCAGCCATAGTTTCCACGCAGTCTGCAATCAAGTCTCTTGACGGGAGCGAATAACGCATTCCGTTATGTCCCATGGCTATTCCGTCGCATACTGCAGGTACTCCGAATACGAAAGCTTGTCCGCCGCCTGTGTGTATCCCTTTTTCAATTTGGCGTTCAAGATCCCTCATGCCGATATGCCCCGGCACTAAATCCGTAAATGCGCTTGCTATTCCGATAAACGGTGCATTCATATTCTTTTTACTTACACCGGTTGCCATTAAAAGTCCTCGGTGCGGCGTTCTTGCTAATCCTTTTTTTATATTATCACTTCTCATATTTTCCTCTTTTTTACCTTATTATATTTTAAATTAATTATTTTGTGAATATTTGCATTGAGATTATTCCAAATAGATAATCATTTCTCTTTTTTAAAATGAAGCCTTCTTTTGTGAATTCTCTTATAAGTTCATTCGGTTGCGGAAATTCTTCCTTAGATTTTGCTAAATATTTGTACGACTCTTTATTTTTAAGCATTAATGCGGTACTAATCCCAAGTATTACATCGAAAATTTTTGAAAATATGTTTTTTATCCCAAAATCTAAATGTAAAAATTCTCCGCCGGTTTTTAGTACCCTATACCCCTCTTTGATTGCTTTATCTCTGTTTTGTACGTTTCGAAGCCCAAAAAATATTGTAATAATGTCGAATTCGTTATCCAAAAAAGGTAAATCAGTTACATCTGCAAATTTAAAATTAATTTTCTGACCGTATTTATTTTTTGCAATGTCGAGCATTTTTTCAGAAAAATCAACTCCGGTAATCTCAAGTGTTTTGTTGTAGTGTAATAGCAGACCTGCGATATCTCCTGTCCCGCAACACATGTCTAAAATTTTATTTTTATCCTGCAGATGTAATTCTCTTAGGGCTGTTTTTTTTATAAATTTGTGTGTTCCCAGTGAAATTATATCGTTATTTTTATCGTAGTCGAGTGAGATATCATCAAATAATTTTGATATAACTTCAGGATTTTTATCAGCTTTCATAAATTGTAACCTTTTTGATTTATTTTAATACTAACATATAATAAAAGTATGAAAATCGTATTTTTACCTATTGATAATCGTCCGGTTTGTTATCAACTGCCTGAGATGATTGCTAAGATTAATAATGATATAGAGCTTGTATTGCCGCCGATTGAGTGGCTGGGGAATTTAACAAAATCTTCGGATATAGAAAATTTAATGTCGTGGCTTTCCCGTTTTGCAGATAGTGCGGATGCTATAGTATTATCATTAGATACAATTGCTTATGGCGGATTGATAAATTCAAGACGCTCTGCGGAGTCTTTTGAAACGATTAAATTACGTTTAGAGAGATTGAAAAATATAATTAAAGCTTCTAATGCCAAGGTTTACGCTTTTTCGTCCGTCATGAGAATTTCAAATAACAATATTAATCAGGAAGAAAAAGAGTATTGGAATGTCTATGGGAAAGATATATTTAAATATTCATATGAATGTGATAAATATGGCGCAGCTGAGACTCAAGTTCCGGCTGAAATTATAGCAGATTATCTGGCAACCCGAAAAAGAAACTTTAATATTAATAAGCTTTATCTTGAGTGGCAGCGAGAAGGTCTATTTAAAAGCCTTATTTTTTCAAAGGATGATTGTTCTGAATTTGGGTTCAACATACGAGAGGCTCGTGAATTGAGTAAATTAGGCGGTTGTGTGAAAACCGGTGCTGATGAAATCCCTCTTGTATTACTTTCTAAAGTTGTCAATTTGCCCGTAAAAATTTTTCCGATATTTTTAGAACCTGATTACAAGGATTTAATCTCAAATTATGAAGATATTTCTATTGAGCAATCTGTGCTGAATCAAATTGAAGCGGCAGATTGCATTGCCGTTAATTCCAAAGATGAGGCAGATGTTCTTTTAGTAGTAAATAATTTTAAAAATCATCAGGGCGAAATTGTTATGAAGCGTCATACAGAACTGTATGACGGAATTTGGTCAGAACCTGATAAGCCATATATAATTGCAGATGTTAGAAATGCAAACGGGAGCGATAATAATTTCGTTAAAAAGCTTTTTGAGAAAGGATTGTCGGATTTGTTTCTAGGGTATTCAGGCTGGAATACTTCTGCAAATACAATCGGTAGTTTAATTTGTGAAATGAAATATGCATTATATGCAAAGAAAAATTTTAACTTTAACAGAAAAGCATTTTTATCCGTACAAGCTATAAGGTTTATGGATGATTGGGCATATCAGGCAAATGTAAGACAACAACTTTCTGTTCCAAATACGGATGACATTTCTGTAAGGATGAAACCTTATATGGTTGAGATAAAAGATGCTTTAAAGTTTGATTTTAATGTAAAATATTCATTCCCGTGGAGCAGGTTATTTGAGGTGAAAGTTGAGCTTATTTGAAATAATTCTTTTAGCGATTGCACTTGGTGTTGACTGCCTTGTAGTTTCCTTTTGTCAGGGTTTGGTTACAAAAACAAATAGGACAAAACTTTCCTTTAAGATGGCGCTTATTATGGGCGGATTTCAGGCATTAATGCCTGTCATCGGTTATTATTTTACAGACAGTATCTTAGTATATATTTATAGTTATGCCGATATAATCGCTTTTATAATATTTACTTTGTTAGGTTTAAAGTTCATAATTGAAGCTATATACGGCTCAAATGAATGCGAAGTTTGTAAGGTATGCTTTAAAAATCTTATTTTGATGGGGATTGCAACAAGTATCGACGCACTGGCAGCCGGCGTAAATTTAAGACTTACATCTGCAAATCTTCTTTTATCGGTATGTATTATTGGTGCGGTATCATTTTTAATGTCTCAGGGCGGGTTTTGGTTGGGAAACTACTTTAAACAACTTCCCTCTAAAGTCCTTGAAATTTTGGGAGGTCTGATTTTAATCTTTCTGGGTATTAAATCCCTTCTGCCATAGATTTAAATTTATCAACCAGTCTGTGCAGATTCCCCGAATGAGATGATTTTACAAGTATGCAATCTCCGTTTTCTATTTCAGATAAGATGTTATTAGTAAGTATTCCTACATTAGGGTAATATTTAACCTCAAACTCTTGTGCCTCAACCATAACATCATATAGGGCTTTGATTTCTGTACCGCAAAGCAGAACTTTTTTAGGATTAATCTGCTTAATAGGTGTATATAATTCTTTGTGATATCTTTCAGATTCCGGTCCGCATTCTGCCATATCGCCTAAAATAATAATCTTATTCTTGCTGCTATTTTTCTTCCCGAATGCCGTTATTGCTGCGGTCATTGATAGAGGGTTTGCATTGTATGCTTCATCCGTGACGGTAAAGGTTTTATTTTCTATTGAAACTTCAAATTCTTCACCTCTGCCTTCAAGACTTTTGAATCCTCGTAAAATTTCCAATGCAGTCTCAATATCAAAATTTTCTTCTTTTATCACGCATAATGCGGCTGCCATATCAAGCAAAATATGTTTTCCTACAGGTTCATTATTTAGTACGTAGGTTTTACCGTCTATAATAAATTTATTTTCGCCGTTTTCAGTGATTATTCTAATATTATCGTCTTCGTTTTCACCAAATTTCAGTACTTTAAGACCTTTGAATTTCGCGGTATTCTCAGCGGTTTTCTCATACATCATTCCGCTGTATATGATTGCTGTTGCACCTTCTTTCATAGAGTGGAAAATTTTACTCTTTTCTTCCGCTATATCTTCCAACCCCATCCCGTTAGTAAGGTGAACCGGTGCAACATTAGTTATTATTGCGTAATCAGGTTTAACTATAGCTGTATTTCTGCTCATCCCGCCGCCGAGTGATGTTTCGATAACCCAGTAATCATCATTAACATCAAATCTCGTCATATTCCATGATAATCCCCAAGTCGTATTCGCCTTACTTTCAATATTTGAATCTGTTTTGTATTTTGATGAAAGTATATTCATCAAAATTTGTGTGGTCGTAGATTTACCCGAGCTGCCGGTTACTCCGATAACCTTTCCGTTAAAGGCTTTTCTTATATATCTTGCCATTTTTATAATTGCATCGCCGTTGTTCCCGTTAAGTTCAATTATCGGCTTGTTATATTTAAAATATTTTGCCGGATTTACCGCAAGTATAGCAGAGCATTGAGAAACTACATCAGGAAAATTTTCCAAAAGTATTCCTTTGGGATCGCCGTCGTTTTTAGCTAAAACCATGTTTCCGGGTAAAAAATTCCCCTGCCATATAACCATGCCGTCAGCTTCCCAGTTTTCAGGGAAATTATATGATTTTGTTGTTTGCAATGCTTCTTTTAAATTTTCTTCGTTCCAAAATTTCATAATATTTAACCTATGTTTAAAGAATTACTTTATCTATATTATAGTCCTCATCCCATTCAATATATCCGGACAGGTCTATATTGTGGTACTTATACGGGTTATCAATTAATTGCGGGTTGTATAATCCGATTTTGTTTAATCTTTTTATGATGTCGCTTATAAGAGT
>ONTD01000048.1 GCA_900320675.1 uncultured bacterium | reverse complement strand
GGTGAGGGGTTAAACAAGGTTTCCTCTTCACGCCATCCTGAACGTGTTACAGTATCAAGCCGCCTTAACGCAGATAAAACAGTACAAAACAAGACTGTAATAAAGAGCACCAAAACAGATAGTCAAAGGGCAAGAACCCTTGCACGTTATAACCAACTCATCGGTGAATAATTATAATTTTGGTGCTATGCGCAAATTTTTATATTTTTCGGTTTTGTATACTTGAAAAATGTAGAATAATTTTGTATAATGCGCAGTAAGGAGTAGTTATATGACTGATTTGGAGATTAAAGAAATATTTAGCAATGATATAGATTCTAAAAATAGTACAAAAATTACATTTATAGATTCTAAGGATGAGAAAGAAATAATTTTGGAAGGTTCCGGAAAAATTAAGATTGCAGTTCAATCCTAGATTGCTTTATTTATAGACAGTGATAAAGGATTTGAGTTTTCTGCCTGCCCCGTCACCTTTAACAGATATTACGTGATATAAGTTTTTATAATCCATGGAAGTGGAGCTCCCGCCGTCAAGTCCCATTGCTTTTTCAAATCCAAGCTTTTTACATAACTCTTGAACTTCATACATATCCATAGGATGTTCGTCTGTTATGATTAATATATGCATATCACCATTTTTTATGCCGATAATTGTACGAGCTACTTTATGCAGTACTGAACAAGATTCTCTTACCACAATCCCGTCTTTTTTTTCAACAAAATATTCCTCTTCCAATCTTAGTTCCGGCAAAATCATAGGTCCTGCCTGCACTGATTCCACTACGGAACACGTAAATTTTACAGGGGTGTTGTGGGGTACTATATCAAAACTATATTTATTATTACATTCAACAATCCTAAATTCTGTTCGATTTAATATTTTTGACATGTTTTTTCTTAATACCGGATTTGCAAAAAGGTTTTGGTTAAACATTGGATCTTCAGTGGTTTGTCTGTCCATTACAACATATGAAATTGTTTTGCCGTTGTTTGGATCAAAAAATCCTGCATTGACGGTCAATTCAGCCCCGCTTTTTTGGTGTATATCATAGTTTGTTTCTAAAGATTGAGAAGCGTACATTTTAATTTTCTTTTTGGCCAAATTCTTATTTACAACTATGTGATATATGCCGTCTTCAAATGTAATATCGATTGGAACACTTTGTGCGGAGCATCCGCACAAAAACATGCAGAAAAACAATGCTAAGATAAATTTTTTCATTACAAATCCTTTGTCTTATAAAAAGCAACAATACATATAGAAAAAGCAATCAATGGGAATAATGCAGTGATTAAAGGCGGTAATATCCCTTTTTCTGCAAGCAGATCAAAGAACGGTAATGTTATGTAATAAACGAATATACTGCCAATTGCAATAGTAAATCCGATAACCCTTTGTTCTCTTGGTTTACTAAATCCTAATAAAGTACCCATTATTGCCAGCAATACACAAACAAACGGGTGGAAAAATCTTTGGAAATATTTGTTCAGCATATAATGATATTCTTCATCCAACTCTTCTTTCTTTAACAAACTTATATAAGATTTTAAGTCGGAATTTGTAATCTCACGTTCTCTTTTTGTTGAATAACTCATAAGTGTAAATACATTTTTAGCTGTATCACCAGAGAGAATATCCATATTATCCACGTGTTCTATTGCCGTAAAAATGCCGTCATTGGATATATTGTATTGTTTTATGTCTGATAATTTCCAATGGTCTCCCTTATATTCTCCTAATGTTGCAGAATATATATTCGAAAGTTGGTGAACATCCGTATAAATTTTCTGAGAAAAATCTAAAACTATAACATCGTTCATCAATCCGTCTTTAAACTCAGAAACAATAACTGCAAGTTTAGGTGCATTGTTACTATCTTTTTGTGTATAAATATACTGTGTTGACGGGTGCTTATCTTTTACATAAGCTTTAACAGCTTCAGCCTTAGGAATCAGTTTATCACAAGTGTAGAAACATAAACCCGTAACAATAAAACTCAATACCAGTACCGGTGCAAGAATTCTGCGGAATGACAATCCTACTGCACGAAATATTGTAAGTTCAGAATCCTTAGATAATTTATCAAAAGTAAATAAAGCTCCTAATAACAATCCGACCGGAAAGGCTTTACCAAGTATCAGAGGAATCTCACACAACAAAACTATAACAGCCAGCTTCATCGTGTATTCACCGGATAAAGCTTTTTTTATTGTATTTAAAAGCATCTCCGGAGCTATCCAAACTACAATGAACAATAATATTGCAACGCAAGTTGCAATTAATACCTGCTTAAATATATACCTGTCATATATTGTTATTTTAGGCATCAATTTCATTATAGTTCAAAATCCTTTCCTAAATAAAATTCTTTAGCGACAGGATCAACCGCAACATCACGGCTTTTTCCCTCTATTTTAATTTTCCCGTCAAATATAACGTACGCTCTGTCAGTAATAGACAATGTCGCTTTAGGATTGTGGTCTGTTATGAGGATACCTAATCCTTTTTCTTCTGAAATTTTTCTGATGTTATCTTTAATTTCGCCGATAGCGATAGGATCAATACCTGCAAAAGGTTCATCTAATAACATAAAATCTGGACTTGCCGCAAGTGCTCTTGCGATTTCAACACGGCGGCGTTCTCCGCCTGAAAGTGATACCGCAGAATAATATCTAAGCCGTTCAATACCAAACTCATTTAACAATTCTTCCAGTTTTTTCTTTTTTTCATTGACTGTTAATTTGTCGTTCATTTGTAAAACGAGTTTGATATTATCCTCTACAGATAGTTTCCTGAAAATAGAAGCTTCCTGAGGAAGGTATCCTATACCCATTTTTGCTCTAAGATTCATAGGCATTGACGATATATCTTTGCCGTCAAGAAGTATTTTGCCTTTATTCGGCTTAATTAATCCGACTACCATATAGAAGGTCGTAGTTTTTCCGGCACCATTTGGACCAAGTAAACATACTACTTCGCCCTTGTTGACGAAAAATGAAACATCATTTACAACACTTCTGTCTCCGTATATCTTAACAAGATTCTGCGCATCAATTCTCATAAATTCCCCTCAATCATGTATCATAATTCTATGGTAAATATATGCTAATTGCAAGAGAAGTTACAAAAATTAAACCTTATCTGTTAAACCCCGGCGGCGGAGTGTGGTGCGGCGGAGTGTGATGTTGAGATGAATTCCCCTGCATCGTTGACTCTTGAGAAGGATTGTTGATATTAGAACTGCTTTCTTCAATTTCAGCTTCTTGATTTTCAAGCTCCAAGTTATCTGTTACTTCTTCTTCCGTTTCCGTAACCCCATTTACAGCTTGTTCCCGCATCTTATGCATACGCTCGCAAGCCGCAAAAAAGTCATCTCTGTTTTCTTCCAAAAAATATTCCGATAATTTTTCTAACAAATCTTGAGGAAATTCTGACAAATGAACCATCTTATCAACGATGTCGTTTGTCAGCGGATAAATATTTCTAAAGTTTTTGATATAAACTTGTCTATATTCTGCCTCAACCCTTTCCGGCATGGTAAACGGTTTATTTGAAAGTCTGTAAGTTACATAATTTTTGTCATACAAAATTCCGCCGTATTCTTTCATAAAAACACGCATGATTAGGTCATAATCAGCAGCTAATTTTAATTTAGGATCAAAAAATCCTTCCGAAACGAGAATAGAACGCTTAAATACCATTGCCTGTAAAGGACACGGCATTACCTGAAATATATTGTACATTGCCGGAACAAATTGGAAAACATAACCTTCAGGATGTATCGCATTTGATATGCCGTATGTATAATCAGCATTATTGTCTTCTAAAATTCCGACAATCTCAGTTAAAGAAGTAATCTGATGTATAAAATCATCACAATTTAAAAATGTAACATACTTCCCTTTTGCCCTCATTATGCCTTTATTGTATGCATCAAATATTCCCATATCGGGTTCCGAGTAGAATTGTAAATAACCTTTGCTTTTATAATCCATTAACAACTGAACCGTATCATCTTTTGATGCGTTATCTATAACGATATGCTCAAAATTCGGATAAGTTTGTAAATTTAATAATGAAACCAACAGATTAAATTGGTCCGCTTTCTCTTTGTCTATTAAATCATGTACCGGTGTAATAACGGATACTAAAGGTAATCCTTCAGGCATAATGTCCTCCTTTGCATGTAGTATAACATATAAAGTAAAATGTAACAATATGTAAAGTTTTATAAAGAAATATAACAAAAATTAAAATTATGAGTTATAATGTAGGTAGGTTTAGGAGTTAAAAGAGAATATTGAAAAGGGGGTTCTTATGAGCGAGAGGTCCTTATCAGTTAGTCCTGTAATTGAGCCGTTTGCCGGCGGGGTTATAGGGTTAGGCATTGGCTATACAATAGCGCCAAGGAAGTATTCACTAAAAAGGTTAATGTTGTTAAAACAAGACAGATTTGACAAAATTTACACAAAAGAATTGGCAGAAAACTTATCCCAAAAAGAAAAAGCAGCACTAGATACCATTAAGGCTGCAAGAAAAGAATATCGGGCAACAAGAACCGATGTTATGAACAGGGTTAAGGAAACTGCAAAAAAATGGCAAGAAAAATTTACTAAAGTCGAAATTAGTTCAGAAAATTTGAAAAATTACAACACGAATAAACAAAATCTTAAAAAGGCGATAGAAGAGACTAACTATGTAGAATTGAACAAAGCATACAGAGAAGCAAAAGCTGCATATTTGAAATCGCCGGCTGATGAAGGGCTTAAGACCGCATTAAACGAGGCTAATTCTAATCTTGCGATAACAAGAGCAATTTTAACAGATAAAATTGAGCTTTACAAAGACAGCGTAAAAAATATTACAAACGAACGTTTAATGAAGGTAAAGAGCAATCCCGGCAAATATGCTAATGTCAGAGAAGCTTACCATGAATTTCTGTCTGCGCTTGCAAACAGAAGGACAGCAGCTTCTCATAAGCTTTTTGAATTAACAAATGACAACCAAATCAAGAAAAGCTACGAAGCTATCAAAGAGTTTTTACCTAAATCCAGAACGAAATCTGCGGCTGCAGGAGCAATAATAGTCGGTACGATTACGGCGGCGTTAATGTCTCACATTAATCGTTCCGCAAACAAAATTGCCTAAACAGACATAGAACTATATCTAACATACAACTCAAAAGCCGCCTGCTATTGCGGCTTTTTTATTAAAAAAGGAGAAAGCCTGTCTGAAGCTTTCTCCTTTTTGTTGATATTTCTTAATTAAACACTTGCAACAGATTTTGATTTTTCAATGCAATCAATTAATGTGCTTGCAACTGTTCTTTGTTCTTCTTCTGTTAATTCAGGGAACATAGGCAGTGAAATAACCAATTCGGTATTCTTTTCTGAAACAGGAAGAGATCCTTTACCTACACCCAAGTATTCATGAACCTTTTGAAGGTGTAACGGAATAGGATAATATAACATAGCACCGATGCCACGTTCTTGAAGCATTTTATGAACTTCATCACGGTTAGGAACTTTTACGGTGTATTGGTGATAAACGCAATATGTATCATCCAATTCTTTTGGAGTAATGACATCGTCGCAATCTTTAAACAAGTCGTTATAATAGTATGCGTGTTTTCTTCTCATTTCGTTCCAATCTTTAACGTGAGGTAATTTAACTCTCAAAATTGCAGCTTGGATTTCATCAAGACGGCTGTTAACACCAATTTCATCGTGATGGTAACGAATAGCACCACCGTGGTTACGAAGAGCAACAACTCTGTCTCTTAATTTTTCATCATTTGTCATGATTAATCCGCCATCACCCATACCGCCAAGGTTTTTAGTCGGATAGAAACTCAAGCAGCCAAAATCGCCAAATGTACCTACCATTTTGCCTTTATACAAAGCTCCGATAGCCTGACAACAATCTTCAATTACGTGAAGGTTGTGTTTTTTAGCAACTGACATAATTGTATCCATATCACAAGGCTGACCGTACAAGTGAACCGGAATGATTGCTTTAGTTCTTGGTGTAATAGCAGCTTCCAGTTTTGATGCATCCATATTAAATGTATCTTTATCAATATCAACAAATACCGGTTTTGCTCCGACAATGCCAATAGCTTCAGTTGTAGCAACAAATGTAAATGCAACGGTAATAACTTCATCTCCGGCTCCGATGTCAAGAGCTCTTAATGCTAAATGTAAAGCATCTGTTCCGGAGTTTAGTCCTACAGTATATTTGCAGCCGATAAAATCTGCAAGCTCTTGTTCTAATGCTTTTGTATTTGGTCCTAATATGTAAGAACCTGAGCGAAGTACTTCGCAAACTGCTTTTTCAACTTCTGAACCAATAGTTGCATATTGGCGTTTTGAATCTAAAATAGGTATCATGCTTTTCTCCTTTTTATACTACCCCGATGTTTTAAGTATAACACAGGTAAATCACGCCTTTATATAAATTTAATAAATAGAAGTTTCAAAACATAAATATTTGTTGATATAGCCAAATGAAGGTTAAGCTCTGTATTAATAATCAGAGCTTAACATCTTTTAAAAACCACTTGCGAATTAATAATATTCAAAGTAGCATGAGTATCGGTAGATTAGTTTTATAGGAGAGTTTAATATGAAGAATTGGGCAAAAGGTGTGCTTGCCGGAGTTGTTATGGCGATCACTATGATACCTGCAACAGCATTTCAATTTCCTGATGTACCAACAAACCATTGGGCAGCATCTCAAATTGATATACTTTCGGATCAGGGTGTAATTGTCGGGTATCCGGACGGAACATTTAAACCGGATGATAACGTTACAAGAGCTGAATTTGCATCTATGGCGATTAAGGCATTAGGGCAGGAACATACAAAAGTTGCACAGCCTGTTAATTTTACGGATATTACGCCGGATTACTGGGCATATGATGCAATACAAAAAGCACTATTCTTTGATTTAATTTCATCTGATACAAGTTCAATATTCAGACCTGATGATAACGTGTCAAGAGCGGAAGCTACTACAGTATCGGTAAATGCTTTAACAACTCAGGAAATAAGTCCGGCAAAAGCGATTGAAGTGTTATCAAAATATTCGGATATAAATTCAATACCTAAAGATTTTTTGATTCCTGCCGGCAAATCAGAAATCCTTAATATGATAGTAGTGGCTCCTGGAAATACAAAGCCGGCGTTAGAGCCGACAAGACCGGCAACGAGAGCTGAAGTTGCCGCAATTTTATATAATATGAGAGAGCAGGCAAAACTCAATCCAAACGCAAAACTTGCAGAAGCTATGAGAAAGAAAACCGGTGAAGGTTATGTTATTGAAGGGGCAACTGTGCAAGGAAGTGTAGGGACAATTCCTGCCGGTGCTGTTTTCCCTGTTAAGTTGACAAAATATATTTCAACACAGTCCTCTACTGCCGGAGATGTATACATTGGTGTTGCTCCGCAGAATTACACAACAAAAGATAAATACATTCTTATATACAAAGATTCTAACTTTAAAGGGCAGCTTTTGGATGTAAGAAGCGGCAAGTGGTTTGTAAGAAACGGTGTTATGGTTCTTGAAAATTCACTTTTGACAACAAACAATGACCAAATTACAGAATTTAAAGCAACCGGCGAACTATCAAAGGACAGAAACTGGTTTATGAAGTTTGTAAGAGCTACATTGAAGGGTGAAAAACTTGACGCATCTCCGACGGATGTCGTTTATATGAGACTTTTAAAGCCTGTTAGAATTGATTTAACTAACGGCTGGGTATATGAAGACTAGGTAAAAACTGTGTCAAAGTCAGAACAAATAGAAGAATTACAGGAAATATTGAGAGTAGATAGTGAGAATTACAGGGCAAGGAGAGAACTTGCCCTCATTCTCATTGATTCGGGATTTGCAAAAGAGGCAGCTCAGCATTTAATATATCTGTTGAAAAAAATACCTGATGATGACGGTTTATACTATAACTTGGGGATAGCTTACGAAAAGCAAAAAATATTTGATAAGGCGAAAATAGCGTATTTGAAAGCAATAGAAATATCTCCGAATAATTTTGATGCTATATACAATCTCGGACTTGTATATACCGAATTAAATGATTTTGATAAAGGTATAGAGTGTTTTAAAAAAATATTGGAGCAAGACGAGAATGACTCAAATTCATATTTTAATATGGCGCTGTGTTATTTCAAGAAAAAAGATTACATAAATGCAATAATTAACTTTCAAAATACTTTAGATTTGAATGAAGATGATATATATGCCCATTTTTATATCGGGAATATATTGTTTGAAATGAAAGATTTTGAAGATGCAAAAGATGAATTTAAAAGGGTAACGGAATTATCATCCGATTATAGCTGGGCGTATTATAATCTTGCATGTATTGCATTTGAAGAAGGTAATTGGGAGCAGGTTATTACATACCTTGATAAGACACTTGAGCTTAACCCTAAAGATGAAGGAGCATATTTAAATTATGCATTGCTGCTTACAAAAATGAATATGTACGAAAAAGCCAAAAATATTATGAACAGTGCGGTAGAGAATTGCCCAAACAAAGGTCAAATTTGTTATTATATGGCACACATAGCAAAAGCGGCAAATGAAAATGAAGATTACATATCTTGTTTGAATTTGGCGCTTGAAAACAGGGCTACACTTGAAATTGACGTAGACAAAGTTATGGCTGAAATAGAAAGAGCAAGTTAGAGGGAATTGGGTTAGGTGATAACGTGAGTTACTGCTCACTTGCTAACCTTACCTTATATTGCGACTTTGTAACGTATTTGTTCAAAATTAAAAAATGTCTTATTATAGTGTTATGAAAGATTCAAGGATTATTTTAGTTGATGATGAAAAAATTGTAACCTCCGCTTTTAAAACTCTTTTAAAAGTTGAGGGATATAAGGATGTTCAATGTTTTAACAACCCGAATGAGGCGATAGAATATTTAGAAGGTAATGCTCCGGATATTGTTGTATCGGACTTTTTGATGCCGGAAATGAACGGGCTTGAGTTTTTAACGAAAGTTAAGGAACTTTATCCGGAAGTGAGTACAATAATGCTTACAGGGTATGCCGATAAAGAAAATGCGATAAAAGCTATTAACGAAATAGGGTTGTACAAATATATAGAAAAGCCTTGGGATAATGAAGATTTGTTGATAAATGTCCGTAACGGAATAGAAAGAAGCCACCTTCTATCCAGTTTGAGACAAAAAATTGCAGAGCTTGAAGAGGCTAAAAAACAGTTGGAAATATATTCTACAGACTTGGAAAAGCTGGTTGCTGAGAGAACAAAGGATTTAACAATTGCTAACAGTAAATTATCCGGAATTATCAATTACTGTGCAGACGGTATAATTATACTGGATAAAGAAGGCAAAATTCTTCAGACAAATCCTGCCTGTGAAAATATAACAGGACTTAGTGAAAGCGCTTTGGTAGGAAGAAAATTTCAAGAAATTGCTTATATAACGACTAAGCAGGGTAATAAATCATTTGACAATACTGACGGCGGAATTTTCGGGCTTAATCAGGACACCAACGATGTTTTAATAAAAGATTGTATAATAACAAATAAACTTGGCGGAGCGGAGACTCCAGTAGAGATTAATTTCGCATCAATATATTCGGAAGATAACGTCGAAAAATATGTAGGTGTGATAAGAGATGTAAGTAAGCAGAAAGAAAACGAAAGATTAAGAGATGACTTTATCGCAACTCTTACTCATGATTTGAGAACTCCTTTACTTGCAGCAATACAAACTTTGAAATTTTTCCTTGACGGCTCATTGGGCGAAGTTGAAGAAAAACAAGCCGTATTACTTTCAACGATGCTTCAGAGTAATGAAGACCTGCTTGGCTTGGTAAATGCGTTATTAGAAGTATACAGGTTTGAAAGCGGTAAATTAACGTTATGCAAGACGGTATTTCCGATAAGAGATTTGGTTGTACAATGTTATGATGAACTGAAACCTCTTGCAGACAAGAAGTCTTTAGAATTTAAGCTGACTTGCGATATTGATGAAAAATTGGAAATCGTAGCTGATAAAGCGGAAATTAAACGGGTTATAATAAACTTGTGCGGAAATGCCGTAAATTATACAAATAAAAACGGTACAGTAGAAATTATTGCAAAAGCCCAATCCGGAGACTTCATATTCTCAGTTTGTGATAACGGAAACGGTATTCCTAAAGAAGATATTCCAAAATTATTTAACAGATTTTCACAAGGTACAACCAAAAAACGTTCAACCGGCACAGGTTTGGGGTTGTATTTGTCAAGGCAGATAGTAGAAGCTCACGGCGGCAAGATTTGGCTGGATAGCAAGTTAAATAAAGGCAGTGAATTTACATTTTTACTTACTAATGTTGTGAAAGAAGAAAGACAGGTCGTAAATGGTTAGGGTACTTATAATTGAAGATCAAGATATGGCAAGATTAGCGTTATCTGTTGTTTTGAGCAAGAACGAAAATATTGAGATAGCTGATATGGCGGTAGACGGTTTGGAAGGTGTGGAAAAGGCGCTCAGCCTGAAACCTAATCTTGTGATAATGGATATAGGCTTACCTACCATCGATGGTATTGAAGCTACAAGAAGAATTAAAGAGGCAAATCCTGATATAAAAGTGTTGATGTTTACATCAAGAGAAGATGAAAATGACGTTTTTGATGCATTTCAAGCCGGAGCAGACGGCTATATAACTAAAGGTGCAACCACTGATCAAACTTTGTCAGCGGTTCTTGCGGTAAGTGAGGGTACCGGTTGGCTGGATCCTGCAATTGCAAAGGTTGTATTGACCAACGTCAGACGTACAAATATTTCTGAAAACAGAAAAGGCGAAATAAACTATAAGTTAGGGAAAAATTTATATGGCTTAACTGAAAGAGAAATGGATGTGTTAGCGTTAATTGTTGACGGATTAACAAATCCACAGATTTCAGATAAATTGTGTATTACTATTTCTACAACCAAAACACACGTACACAGTATTTTGCAAAAATTATATGTAAGTACAAGGGCTAAAGCAACTGCAATGGCTATGAAAGAGGGTTTAGTATAAATGAGGCGTATCTTTATCACTGCTTTAGCGATTGCTGCAGTTATTCCGATAATAATGGCCGCAAATGTTTCCGCGCAAAAAGATATGGCAACCATTGAAGCGGAATATTTAAAACGTGTGGAAAAGGATCGTATCAGAGAAGAATACGGCAGAAAGATAATGGACAGAAAGCCTTCCGGCTTTATGAGTGTTGAAGAGTATGAGAAGCTTTCTAAACCTAAAGATAAGACAACTATTGATTACGGGCGTCCGGAAGTCGAAAAATCGTATGATATGCAGTATGTTCCTCAGCCAATATACAAATTAGCCAGATATAATGATCCTCCGGGAACCCCAAATTTAACTGTTAAAAAAGAATTATTTAAAACAGGGCAACTTAATTTGCCGGGTATAACTGCGCCCGATTTTTCCGTGATGGTGTATCCTGCGGTATATTATTATCCGGAAAGAGGGGCTGTAACCTGCGACTTATTTGTAGTGCCGCTTAAGGATAATGACAGTTCTGTAAACAGAATTTTAAAAGCTAACATAGCAAGAAGAAATCCAAACCCGATTATGTCAACGGATAAAGAATTAACTAACAGTTCTATATATAGAACTCTTACCCCTATTGATTTCTCGGCAGACAGTAAAAAACTTTTAGTAAAAGAAAAAATCGGCAGTTCGGAAGACGGAATTTGGAAAACAAATATGATAGTATATGATTTCAATAATAAAACAACATACGAACTGTCAGAATTACGTGAAGCTATAAAATATTATTGGAAAGAATACAAAGGTCTGGATTTGATAGATAAAAGGTGGGACATATACCCACTTGGATTCAGTAAAGGTAACCCTAACAGAATAATGGTTACAGCGTATGCTTATACCGGAGAAAAACCGGTGTTTTTAGGGGTATGGTCTATAGATTATCAGGGTGAACAATCAAGATTGATTTCTTTGACAAACGGAAGCATTGAGGTGGCATCAAATGGGTTTAAACTTGTACAGGATGGTGTTGTAAGCAGACCGTTAACAGAAATGCAAGAAAAACAAGAAAAAGCATTAGTAAAAAATCAAGCTAAAGAGGCACGTAAAAAAGACGCGGCAGAAGTTAAGGCTATGGAAGATGAGATGAAAGCTAAACTCAAAGAGGTCGACAGACAATTTAAGCTTGAAAAAGAAGACTATAACCTAATGGATAAGCTAAAGGGCACTACAGAAGAAAATGATAATATAGAAAAATATAATGAGCTTCAGGATGCACTCAATGAAAAACGCAGAGTAAAGGCGGAAAAGGCTGAAGAAAAACAGTTGCAAAAGGAGCTAAAGCAGCAGGAAAGAGAGCAGAAACGACAATTAAAGGCACAGGAAAAAGCCGCTAAGGAAGCCGCAAAAGCCCAGCAAAACCAGAATACCCCGCCAAAAGGTGGTCAACCTACACAAAATAATCAACAATAAAAACAGAATATCTGTAGATAAAACAAATATTCTGTTTTTTATTGTTTTTGAAATATAATTTTACTTGATAAAATATTCTGCGTTAAGGTTTGCGTATATTTTAACTATCCCGCTCTGAATAGGTGTTGAAGGGGCTGCTTCAGGTTGAACTGCACCTGCTGCATCCATCATCATAGCATTTTTTGCCATAAATCTGTATTGTACTCTGTTTGAGGTGTTTTCAGAACAGCTTATGTTCATATTTTTTACGCCTGTAATATAAGTACCGGAAGCTTTTGCCGCTACATCCACTCTTGTTTTAGCTTTTTTAGCTGCTATATCAATAAGCTCGTTACATTGTTTTTCGTATGTAGATACTGAAAATCTCAAATCTTTAATATCAGTTGCCCCAAGACCAATAGCTTTGTCTATCATATCTCCGGCTTTATCAATATTTTTTGTGTGAACAATTATGCTATTTGAGACCTCGTATTTATCTAATATTTTTTTATTGTTTGAAGTGTAGGTATATATAGGTCTTGCATCATAGTCTGCGGTTTTTATATAATCCCCATTCTGGGTATTAATCATTGCTTTTATTGCACCATAAACTTTATCTGATATTAATTTATTGTCTGTAGCAGCTTTTTGTAAAGATTTTTGGTCTTTTGTTTTTACGGATATATTGATTTCTACTGTATCAGGTGAAATTTCTGCGTTAGCATTGGTACTTACAGATATAAAACCTCTTTCCGGCGTATTATCCGCAGCGGAAGATATCGTATAAAATCCTGTAACCATCATTCCTGCAATAATTGTAGCTGCAATAAATTTTTTCATATATTCATACTCCTTATTTCAATCAATTAACTTATTTTATTGTTGAGGTTTTTCATCATTAATATTTGCAGATTGCTCAGTCGAATCTGTTTTAATATTTTGCTGAGGTATATCTTTATTTATTATATGGATGTCATTTGACTTCATTATCATAGCATTTAGCCTTTGAGCTTGTTTTTGCATTTGAATTCTTTCCATTAGAATTCTCATTTCCGCATCACTCAATTCTTTAGGTTGTGCAAATGAAATAGAAAAGCTTTTGTTATTAATCAGGTATATTGAAATAACTGTCATAGCCCAGAGTAAGCCGCCTTGCCATAATGAAATTTTAGGCAGACTGATATAATTTGCTGCTACATAATTCCATAAAAATGCGGCAACTTTTGCCGGAAATAATACAAATCCGGCAATCAGGCAGATTACGATAAATCCTGCCAAAAAGATTCCTCTGTATCCGTTTATTTGAATTATTTTAGGTCCTTTTCTCATTCCTAGCCTCTTAAAGATTACTCTTTTATCATTTCAAGAAAATCTTCTTCTGTCAATATAGTTATTCCTAAAGATTGTGCTTTGTCAAGTTTTGAACCGGCACTTTCTCCGGCAAGCACGTACGAAGTGTTTTTTGATACGGAAGATGATGTTTGACCTCCGTGTAATTTTATTATATCACTTGCTTCGTTTCTTGTCATGTTTTTTAATGTTCCGGTTAAGACAAATGTTTTACCTTTTAGTGTATCAGATTTTGCCATTTGTGCCGGTTCCGGATTTACTCCTGATTTTTC
>ONTD01000047.1 GCA_900320675.1 uncultured bacterium | reverse complement strand
CGGAACCTTAAACCAGAGCATGTTTTCTCTCCTTTCAGCAACTGTTTTGTAGTTAAGTAAATGTTCAACTCCGATGTTACCTGAAACGGCATTACCGCCCCAAGAACCGCATCCGAGTGATAATGACGGTTCTAATTTGAAGTTATATAAATCACCTATACCACCTTGTGATGATGGTGAATTGATTAATACCCTGCAAGATGGCATTAATTCTGCATATTCATTTACTCTGTCTTGCTTTCTGGTATCTGTATAAAGTACTGATGTGTGTCCTGCACCGCCCTTTGATACTAATTCGTATGCCATTTCTGACGCTTGTTTAAAGTCTTTTGCTTTATACATTGTTAATATCGGTGATAATTTTTCTCTTGAGAACGGATCTGACCAGTCTACAGAAGGTCTTTCCGCTAAAAGAATTTTTGAGTACTCAGGAATCTTAAATCCTGATAATTCAGCTATTTTTACTGCAGGTTGACCTACAATTGACGGATGCGCTGTTCCCCTTGCAGGATCGATGAACGGTAATGACATCATTTTCTTTTCTTCCGCTTTACTTACAAGGTACGCTCCTCTGTATAAAAATTCTTTTTTAACTTCTTCGTATACATCTTCCACAACGATTACCGATTGTTCTGATGCACATATCATGCCGTTATCAAATGTCTTTGACATGATTATTGAAGATACTGCCATTTTTATATCAGCAGTTTCATCGATTACTGCAGCCGTGTTTCCAGGACCTACACCTAACGCAGGGTTTCCTGATGAATAAGCTGCCTTAACCATTCCGGGACCACCTGTTGCTAAAATGCAAGCAACATCAGGGTGTTTCATTAATTGTCCGGATAATTCAACGGACGGAACATCAATCCATCCGATTATATCAGCAGGCGCACCGGCTTTAACTGCTGCATCTAATACAACCTTAGCCGCCGCAATTGTTGATTTTGTTGCTCTCGGATGTGGTGAAAAGATTATTGCATTTCTTGTCTTTAATGCGATTAAGGATTTGAAAATTGCAGTTGATGTAGGGTTTGTTGTAGGGATAATACCTGCAATAATTCCAAGAGGTTCTGCAACTATCTTTGTCCCGTTTGCAATATCTTCTTTTATTATTCCGCAAGTCTTTGCACTCTTGTGTTTGTTATATATATATTCTGAAGCAAAGTGATTTTTAATAATTTTGTCTTCAAGTACGCCCATCCCTGTTTCTTCTACTGCCATTCTTGCTAAAGGTATACGAGCCTTGTCTGCTGCTGTCGCTGCTGCCTTAAATATTGCGTCTACCTTTTCTTGTGAGAATGTGGAGTAAATCTTTTGCGCTTTCTTAACTCGTTCAATGAGCAATTCAAATTGCTCAGCAGAATCAACAATACTTGATTTGTTTAATGCTTTTTCAAGTTTGTCGACTGTCTTTTTTGTGCTTTTCGTTGCCATTTGTTTTTCTCCTTTTAATACTATTTATTTTATTTTAATTATATTTGGGGTATTTCTTCTCTATTCTTATATTTCTTCCGTATTCGTGAATTATTTCACAAATATATTCTACATCAAAGCTAAATAAAAATCAAGTGTATTTTTTACAATCTTTATTTAATTTTAATATTGTATATTTATTTCTATATTTTTGAGACACGTTTTAGTTTATGCAGTATTATTTATTCACAAATTTCCCTTAATGTGTTGAAAATTTTATCGGTAATTTCTTGGATATATTGTTGAGAGACCATTCCGTTAATAACTGCATCTGAAATCTGGTAAGTTGGACGGATGTACTGTTGTGCAGTTTCGTTTACATCTTTAAATTGCAAATCTGCTGCGGCACCGGTTTTCCCGCGGCTCGCAGCTCTTTTATACCAACGTTCTTTTATAACTTCCAGCGGGGTATATACATAAACTTTTACATCCATTATATCGCGGACTTCTTCGTTTAATACGTATAGACCTTCATTCAAAATGACTTTTGCCGGCTTTTTTACATCTCCATCCGGATGAGATTCGCATGTTACAAAATCATAGCGGGGAGAAACAACTTCTTCACCGGATTTTAATTTTGTAAGATGATCTTTCATTAATTCAAGATTTATTACATCAGGAGTATCAAAGCTAAATCCTGTTTTGAACAGAGCTTCATAGCTTCCGGCTTCTTTTAATTCTTTTGACGTATCTTTATAGTAATCGTCACATCTGATTACTGTATATATTCCTTCTTTTTTATCTTTTACACAAGCGGCTATAGTATTATCAACAAATACAGTTTTGCCTGAGGCACTTTCTCCCGTTATACCGATTAGGAAAGTTTTCTTTTTTTCTTGGACAACTTTGCGTGCTATATTCATTATTAAATCGTCAGAAATCTTTAAAAATAACGGTTGTTCCTGTTTTTTATCTTCAACCAAAATTTTGTTTAAAGATTCAACTATCGTTGAGATAAGTTCCATATCTCCCCTGTTTGAATAATAATTATAGCTTGTTAAGTCGTAACTTGTCATCATGATAACCTAATTCCTAAGAGTATTTTTCTATAATATTTTACAGTAAAGTTATAAAAAATTCTCAATATAATAACAATTGTAACAAATTTGTAAAATTATTAAAGTATCTGATAAAAATTCCGTACATGTAATTGTTAAGATAATTGGGAGCAGATTTTATGAACTATTCACAGAAAGAAGAAAGAGTTAACACTGAAACAAGTATGGATTTAGCACTAGAAAAATTTTTTAACAACGTTTTGGAATGCATTGTTGTTGATGAAAAAGTTTTTAAACTATAAAAAATCCTATTAATAACGAACATTTACCCAAATATAATATTTATGCTGATTATTCAGACAAATTTACAGTGAAAAGTATTTATGCCACTTGCAATTTGTTTTGGTTTAGTGTAGTATTAGTTGCACAAACACGTATACAAGTCCATAAAGGTGGTGAAAATATAAATGGCAGAAGTTAAAGTTGGCGAAAATGAAAGTATCGAAGTAGCTTTAAGACGTTTCAAAAAGAAAATCCAAAAAGCAGGTATTCTTTCTGAAGTTAAAAAACGCGAAAGATATGAAAAGCCAAGCGTTAAAAGAAAACGTAAATCTGAAGCTGCTCGTAAGAGAAAAGTTTAAGATTTTGAATAAAAAAAATGAGGTTTTTATAACCTCATTTTTTTTGACTTTTTTATCTCTATTATTTTGTTTCTATGTATTCGGTATTTAATACATAATCATCGGAATTACTTGCCATATCAATTTTATTAATGATGTTTGCACGTTTCTTTCTAAATAACATATCCACAAATGCTTCTAAACGTGTTACGAATCCGGCTTCTCCGGTTTGTTCATCTATTGTCAAATTAATTATAGGTTTGTTAAATTGCTTTGCTTTTCTTACAATTCTTTCGACCATCAATGAATCCGGTCCGCAGCCAAATGCATTTAGTGCAATAATTCCGTCAATTTTGTTATCTTTTAAGTAATGCCCGGCAGTTCCCGTCATTTCAGCTTCATTTGCCCAATACATTCTTTCGCCGAGGGTATTTATTCCTTCCATTGTCTGTTCCTGAGATAATTGGAGTGCTGTATATACTTTAACATCCATTGATTCCAGTTTATCAATAATCTTCATGCTGGCTCTGTCGTCGTATATATTATATCCATGAGATACTAATGCAATTGATATAGGATACTCTTTATTCGAATTTTCAATGAATACCTTGCCTTGCAGAGCGTAGCTAAGAGCTTTCTTATAGCTCATGCCGGATTTTGCCATTATATGGAAATTGTTAAATGTTCTCCAACCGGCTTTTGAAGCTTCCTTTATCTTGGTTATATCTGTTATTCCAAATGGTTTAACCGCTTCGGAAAGAAATTCGTACAGACCTTGATTTTTTTCTGATTTATCCAACGTAGCTTCTACCATTGTAAATGGTTTTTTTATTACATTTCTGATTAAATCTGGCAGACCTCTGATTTTTGAACAGTTATAAATCTTTGGAGCTATTGATTGGATAGATGGAACAAAGATTTTATCTACACCTTTATTCAGCAAGTTTATTATATGTCCTACATAGATTTTTATAGGCAAGCAAGTTTCGGTTACTACCAACGCAGAACCGTCAGACATTGTTTGTTTTGTTGTTACGTCAGACAATACTATTTTTATTCCTAATGCACTAAAAAAACCATAGTAAAAAGGATAGTTATGATAAAAATTCAGAGCTCTCGGTATACCTATTACCATTTCTTTTGTTTCTGCTTGCATCTAAGATATCTCCCTATAAGGTAAATTGTTTTACTACCCACATAATACTTCAAATTAAAAAAAAAATACAGATTAATAATAAAAATCTTAACATTTATAACTTTTATTAATCAGTCTTTGTTTCAGAGTTTTTATGCGTTCCGCTTGTATGACGGAAGGCTTGCCTATGCATTCTGACAGATATTCGAGCCACAACAATTCAAAATTTATGGCTTTTTCTATTGCTTGCGGCAGAATATTAATATCCATATGCTCGATATCAAAGATAATTTTTCGTGTCTCTAATCCGGTCATATAAGGTATTGTCCTTATAAAATCGGTTGAACTTGACGTGATTCCGCCGCCTAATATAAAGTCTTTATTTTTATTTTTCAATATGTCTGATAACCTAAGAGCCATATCTTTAATTTCTTGTGAATCAACTTCTGTATTTTTAAGCCCGAGTGAACCCGCCAGATCGGATCTACCCATAACTACACCATCTATCTTCTCCCCGTATTGACCGTTTAAAATCTCCTTAGCATTCTTATATCCCGTAACGGTTTCTATATTAATATAAAAGTTCATACATTCTATTTGCTCCGGAGAAAAAATTTTGCGTGTCGCTTTTATATATTTTTCTACAGCATACGAGGATTCTATCATTGGGGCTACTATTGTTTTTACTTCCATTTCTTTCAACTGAATTAAATCGTTTATAGCCTCACAGCCCCCGATTTTCACGGTCATATCTATGCCGACTCTGTCGCAGTATGATTTTAGGTGTTTGGTTTCGTTAAAACTTGCACCCTCTGCTTCAAATTCTGATTTTACCGATATCGCAGAATATTTTTGTTTTAATTCGGTTAAATATTCAATTAATTTTGTTTCTGTTTGAACCATTTTTTAAATATTTTTTCTCCAAGAAAATTATATAACAAAGTTCATGTTATTTATAACAGTATTAGTAAGTTCTTTAGCTTTTTCTATTGCCTGAGTCCTAATCCCCTCATTTGACCAAAAATCCGGTCTGGATATGAAATCTCTCACTATTTGTCTTGCATATGTTCCTATGGCGATTCCGGATGGGAATACTCCGCATTTACTCGCAAGTTCTACCGTCTTTGAATTGGTTCCGCCGGATAATAACATATATGCCGGAAATTCGGCTTCCTGTATTATCTCTCCGGCTGCTACAGCCTGTAATGTCGTCTTATAATCATCATCGCCGCCGGACATCGGAGCCCCATCCGCTTGAATAATAGTCGTATATGGTTTCCTGATAGCCAACATGTGCGATATCCTGTTCAATATTTGTTTATTACCCAATTTTGCTCTGTCTATACAAATACTTAGATACCCGTTGTATAACTCATTTAATATTTCCCATTTTTCGGTTACTTCAAAATCATCTTCCACGATAGCATGCAATTCAAGACAGTCTATCCCTTCGTTGATTATGTCCGGCAGAATTTCTTTTAAATCTTTTTCACAAGTTTCTGTAATTATAGCACCATGTTTGCAGACTTTTAAACATTTACCGCAGCCTATACATCTTTTGCGTTTTACATAATTACTTTTTATATCTTCTAATATTGCATTTTGGGGACAAATTTTTTTGCAGGCATCACATTTTTTGCATAAATTCTCATTTATTATTGCCTTTTCTATATGCGGATCTCCTTTAATACCAACGCTTACGCATAGGTATCGATCCTCGATTATTCCGGATTTCGCCAAACCGTTTTTGGCTGCGTGTATCACTTCAAGGTTTGCAGACAAATCAAAAATGTTTGCTCCCGCTTTTGAATATACGTATACAAGTTTTTCAACTTCTTCCGTATCCTCGTTACCGGCACCGCAAACAAGTTTGAAACATTTCTTATTTCCCAGAATTTCTGATAACATATTTAAATTCTAGCACAAATTAACTGTTTTTAATTATAACATTGCGAAAGAATTAATGCCCGTTTTAGCACATTGGCTCGGAATCACCTTTTGTAGGTAAATTCTTTTCTACCCGCGGAGCTTCAAATCTCATATGTTTTTGGATTATTTCAGGGATTACAAAATCTCGGCTTCTGTTGTAGCCGGAAGACGGTTGATAGTTACTGTTATAGGTGTTGTTATAATTATAGTAACCTTGATTTGGGTATGCCGTTCTGTCTCCGTATACCCAATTATCCTGAGCAATTGATACCATACTTAAATTGGATACAAGTATCCCTAAAACACACATTCCTAATACACATTTTGTCATTTTAATGTAATTTCCTTTCAGATTTTAATACACATTTTCCGGTTATTTAATTTTGCTATGGTTGTTTATTTTAATCTGGTTTTTCAGAACCGAACTTTGTTCGGTGTGATTTATATTAAACTCCGTTCGGTGCGTTCTCATCGCACTTTATTGAGCCTTTTTTATTTATTTGGCCCCGGCGCGATTTGCTTACTCGCTCGCATTAAACGTGTCTTCGGTTATTTGCTCAAATCACTTCGTTTATTTCGCAAATAAGCCTTCGCACTTTGCTCGCTCGCGCTCGACCGCTGACCGAACTCCGTTCGGTGCGTTCTCATCGCACTTTATTGAGCCTTTTTTATTTATTTGGCCCCGGCGCGATTCGAACGCGCGGCAGACGCGGTTTAGGAAACCGCCGCTCTATCCTGCTGAGCTACGAAGCCTTGGTTTTAATGTACAATTCTTATGCCACCTATTCTAGCATAAATATTTTTATTGTGCCTGACGGGAGTCAAACCCGTGACCTTCGGCTTCGGAGACCGACGCTCTATTCAACTGAGCTACAGGCACAAGTCTTTTTCCCATTATATTATATCATAAAATTATTTCAAATTTAACTCGAATTATATCCGACTTCGACTATTTAATTACAGGAATATATACCGCCGCTAATTTTTTACTGCCACGTCGCGGACGTCTAAAATATACTGCCTTTTTACTCGGTTCCGGAGTAAATTCTTCCTTTTGATAATTGATTAAAAACTTCATAAATTCAGGACTAAACATATTTCTCCTTACTATTTTTACACATACACCATAATTTTTATTCTACACATATATATAAAACCATAAGAGTTTTAAAAATTGCTATTTCTGTTTCAAAATTTTACAATATTTAACGTCTGTTTAGATTTATAAAATCAGGTACTTTGTTTTTGGCAAGCGCCATCTGCATATATTGTTCTTTTAATTTT
>ONTD01000147.1 GCA_900320675.1 uncultured bacterium | reverse complement strand
TTAATTGAGCCGGAACCTCTATATCTGCATAATAAATTTATCTGCTCAGCCGGAATGTGAAGTTTATCGTTTGAAGCGTATTCTATTGTCAAATAATCTTTTAACTGACCGTCAATTTCCTGCTGACTTAGTCCTCTGTATATACCAACGCCGTGCACACTATGAACAACATACTCACCTTCCTGAATATCATTTATACTTTCGATATATTCAGCCTTTTCCTTGTAATAGGACTTTTTACCGGCTGTTATTTCTTTATTTCGCTTATTGAATAATTCCCTGTCAGTCAATATTACAGTTTCAAAATCTTCTAATATACAACCATGGGATGCTATAGACGGAGCAAATTCAATTGCGGAAAACACTTCTTTTTCGCTTAAGATTTCTCTTACTCTATCAGGATAATCCGTAGAAATAATTATTTTATATGTTTGATACTGCTTAATAAACTCTGCAATTTCATCAAGATTTGCCGAAAAACTTTTTACAGGTAAAGAATTAAATTCGACAATCTCCTGACCGCCTCCATCTATAAAATTATCCAGCCCTACTCGCATAAAATGAGCCAGAGCCTTCTGTAATTCCTCGTACGTAAAATGATTTTTTACATTTTGATCTTTTATTAATCCGGTTTTTATATTTTCAATTTTTTGTTCTTCTGCCGTTTTATCTAAAAATTCATACTTTGTAAGCACTTCCGAAGTTTCATCAAACACAATAATATAATCATCGAAATAATCCAAAACACTTACCAAAGAATTGTTATAGGAATTTTGGTAAACCTCTATTCCGTCAAAATACCCTTCTTCTTCATCAGAAAACTCAGATTTTTCCGGAGCGATAAATTTATACATAGGAAGAATTTCAAACTCTTTAACTTTTTCAACAGATTTTTGGGATTCGTTATTAAATAATCTTATATCAACAACTTCATCACCCCACAATTCAATTCTCACGGGATATTCATTAAGCGAAAATACATCTATAATATCTCCCCTTACACTGAACTCTTGAATATCCGTAACCATTGTCGCTCTTTTATATCCAAGCTCAATTAATTTTTCAGCAAACTCCTGCGGTTTTAGCTCATCTCCTATTTTTATTTTTACGGAATTTTTCTTATAAAACTCTTCTTCCGGAAACTTTTCCAATAACGTCTTTATAGGAGCAATAACTAAATCCGGCTTCTTCCTCAATATTCTTACTTGTTCCGAATAATCATATTTATTTGACGAAACACTTTCGTACATTGAAATATTCTGAAACGGAAAAATCTCTGCCTCTTTTTCGAATAATTTATCAAAATCATTCTTGTATTTAAGAGAATTTTGCTCACTTGAAGTTATAAATAAAATCTTTTTCTTTGAGTACTCACCGGCTTTAATTACAAGAAACAATCTGAGCAAAGAAACCAATCCCGTAGCCTCAAACGGAATCCCTGCCCTTATGTTATGACTAAACAAATTAAAATTATCGTTATTCGAATTCTTAAACGAAATCATACATTTATTTTAGCACGAATAAAAAAAGACCTCTTTTCAAGAGGTCAAGGTTGGTTATTTTGGTTATGTTATAGTATTGTTATGGTTATATGTATTAAATGTAAGTTATGCTTTTTACATTTTTATTAATTACCCTGAAAAATAATATTTGCCTGTAAAAGGATAAAACTTTACAAAAGTTTACAGACTAATCAAAATATAAAGACAAGTTTAATTATTTGGCAGCGGAGAAGGTGCCGATTTATCTCTTAAAACACGTTCTTTAAAGGCGTACGCCCACGGTAAATAATCAGGTGCCAAAGAAGGACGTTCATCCCAAATAGTATCTTTTTTCAGACTGCACACAGAAGAATCATTTACATAACTATTCCACAAATTTTCCGCCGTTTTTGAATAGGCATACTTAGGATTATTATTTTTCATCGTATTGTACAAATTATTTTGCTGCTCCGCATTAAATTTACAATGCAGCACAATCGTTCCCAAATGTGTTGATATTATCTGATGGTAATGGCAGGTTTTTTGTGCATCTTTCGCAAAAAATTTCATATCATTAAATACGGTTCCCTTGTTATTCACAGAGTTTTCTTCCCCATATAAATTACAAGTCCTAAAATTTTCTATGAAATCATCAGAAAAACCGTTAAATGCAAAAGCTTGCAATCCTAAAAGACACCCCAGCAATACTATAAGATTTTTCTTTTTTGCAATTTTGCTCATTACCTTTTTGAAAGGAACAATCGGCATCATTTTATAACCGCAATCCTCAGACAAGGCTCCCCCCATAGAAAACAACTCTTCCTGAGGATATCTTCGACAAATCCCCGGCCGAGATTTGTGTATTTTACACTTATGCGTATCCGGATCAAGATTTTGACACTCGAACACTAAGCCTGTTTCATCCTTATCGATTACTTTCAGATAAGTATAAAACCGGTGCAAATACTGCAATTTTTTAAACTCCTCTTCATCTTGTATTACATGTTTGAAATGTTTAACGTATATTTTAGTACAGCATTTTCCGCAAGCCTTACACTTACCCGTACGGTAATAATGCTTCCTTAATATTTTTGATAATACAAATTTTCTTATCTCAAGCAAAAAGTTTTCCATACAATTAACATAATAGCACGGAAAACTTTAAACTCTTAATCTTCCTCTGTTACAAAGAAGAAACGTTAAAATCTCTTTCTGCAACAGAACTTGATGACTCACAAACAAATTTGATACATTTGTCAATAAATGCCTCAACTTTATTCAAATCTTTTTGCAAGCTTTCAAAATTAGCTTCTTTTTTGTGCTCTGTAATTAGTCCGTCGTAACTCATAATAGTATCTCCTTAAAAACTTCACATAATACTATACGGCCACATTTAACAAAAACTTTAGTCAAAAAATGAAAAACTTTACAAACTTTAAATAAACCAAACTAATATTGCTAAAAAAATACAACTGCCAAATATCGTCCAAGAAATTATTTTCGACTTTTCTTCCGAAAGTTTTGCACCGGTATTCTGTGTCTCTTCCTGTGAAGCTTCGTAAAACAAGTCGCTGCAACCGCATTCACAGTACTTTATCGGATTTTTATATAATCGTTTACACATTCTGCATCTATACATAACAAAATATTAATATATATATAAAATTAATTCAACTTAATAAAAATAATGAATATTTGTAAACATTTTCTATAAAAGGGTTTAAATGATTAAAAAAATGAGTTATACTACTATTGTAGTAGGTTATATGAAAGGATTGTGTGGTAATTTCCGTCTAAATGATGGATTGTGTTTATCTTTACAAAAATGTAAAATATTTTAAGTAATGTTAAAATAGTAAAATATTATGTCAATAAATATTTTTTATGTGTTTTAAAAAAATAGCAACAGGCAGGTAAAATTGAGTAGTAAGGTTAGTAAATCGAATTCTGAAAAAACTGAGTATCAGGCGAATACAGCGCCTGTATCTAATCCTGCTGCCCAAAATTCCATGCCAAATATTGATGAAAAACCTAAAAGAGCAAAAGCGGCAACAAAACGTGTAGACAAAATTACGGAAACACCTAAAAATTTGCCGCCGGCAACAAGTCCTATAAATAGGAACAGAGAAATTGTTGCTAAAATCAACAACACAAGCATGGTTAAATCCGCAAATAAAATGTATGGCGGATATTTATCCAATACGTTAAATCCTGTCAGTCAAGTTGCGGACTACTCTTCAATCATAAGAGATTTAAACACCTTTTTACAGAATAAAAACACCTTAAACGATTTATATTCCGTATTTACGGCAGTTTTAACAGAAAAATTAAACTGCACGTTTGTCGCCTTCGGAGCATACCACGAAAAATCAAAGTGCATAAATTTAAAATTAACCAGCACATTAGGTTCAACATACTCGTCAAAAGTGTTTTTATCAGAATCGGATAATCCTATTATTCAAAGTTTTTCAAAATCTTCGGTTGTTCTGAGCAAAGATAACAAATTTTTAAATATACCATATTTAAAAGAATCTTCGGCAATAATTCTGCCTTTAATATCTTTAAATCAAACTGTAGGCGTTTTAATATTAGGAAAAGAAAACGAGGACTGCAACCTTGGAATACTTTCATTTATAGCAAATTATGCAGCAATGTATATGCAAAACGTTGATTTAAAAGAAAAAACCAATAAGTACGCAAACGCAGACAACCTGACTAACCTTTATAATCACAGAGGGTTCCAAGAAATATTAGCCAGCGAACTTAAAAAAGCCGAAGAAACAGATTCTCCTTTATCAATTGTAATGTTTGATATAAACAACATCTCGAAAATAAACAGAGAGTTGGGACACGCTAAAGGGGACGAAGTTATAAAGTTATTGGCTGAAAAAATTAAACAAAATATTCGTTCAAACGATAAAGCCGGCAGGTACGGCGGAGACGAGATTGCTGTAATATTGCCGAATACAAAAACGAGCGATGCAAAATACCTTGCTGAATACATTACATACACATTGTCTTGCTGTTTCGTTGATGACGTAGGACCTGTAAAAGTTTCAGTAGGTATATCCACATACCCTGATAACACAAAAGATCAAGAAAAGCTCTTAATCCTTGCTGAGCAAGCAATGTACATATCTCTTGCAAAAGGTTATAAAGAAGGAATGTCCGCAATTGTAAGTTCATCCGACTTCAACTTCTGGGATGACACCGCACTGAATTCGTTTGCGGAAGTAATAGCCAAACGACACGCCCAATTAGGTATAAGCTTTGAAGATGAACTTGTTCATAAGTTTAACAACGAAGAAATTATTTCTCAAAACCACTTAATGGAAATGGTAACTTCACTTGCAGGAGCTATCGATGCAAAAGATCCGTATACCAAAGGGCACTCTACAAGTGTTTCAAGATATGCTGAAGCTTTAGCGCGAGCAATTAATCTTCCGGAAGATGAAGTACAAAAAATCACAGTCGGCGGATTATTGCACGATGTCGGGAAAATTGGTATTCCTGAAAGCGTATTAAGAAAACCCGGCAAACTGAATACGGATGAATGGGAAATAATGAAGCAACATCCTGTAATTGGGGCAGAAAAGGTTCTTGCTCCAAACGAAGCACTCTCCCACTTAATTCCTATAGTAAAATACCACCACGAACATATTGATGGAAGCGGTTATCCTGAGGGGCTTAAGGGTGATGCAATACCATTATCGGCGAGAATAGTTGCGGTTGCAGACACATATCACGCATTAATCAGCGACAGACCGTACAGAAAGGGAATGTCTGTTGAAAAAGCTTGCCAAATACTTCAAGAAGGAGCCGGAACCTTATGGGATGCCGATTTAGTTCGTCATTTTATAGCTATTGCACCATCTTTGGCAACAATCGTTTAAAATTTTATTAAGATATAGTCATTATAACCTTTCCGGTTAACAGATGGTTATATTTTGACAAACTTAATACAACAAAAAAGAGGCAATCCATACCGGATTACCTCTTTAATATTTGGTTTAAAAACTACTTGCCGTTAACAATAGTTTTGAATTTTTTACCAGCTGAGAATGCAGGAACAGTTTTTGCAGGAATTTTGATTTCCTTACCTGTTTGAGGATTTCTGCCGATTCTAGCAGCTCTTTTTCTTGATTCAAAAGTACCGAAGCCAACTAATGTAACTTTTTTACCTTTAGAAACTGTTTTTTGTACTGTATCTACCCATGCACTGATTACTTCAGCAGCTTCTTTTTGAGATACACCAGCTTTTTTTGAAACTTCTTGTACTAATTCTTCTTTGTTCATTCTAAAACTCCTTTTCTTATTTTGTACCTTATCATTATATATGATTTTTGAATTTGTGCAAGTATAGTAACGAAATTTTAACATTTTATCAGTAAAAAACATCTATTTGAGGGATATTTAAGGAAACATAAAAAGAAAAACTTAAAAAAACTGACATTTTTCGGTATTTTTGTTAAAATATAATTGGAATATGAAAAAGTAAACATACAGGGATATTTAATGAAAGAGAGAATAATACTTTTTATAATCGTATTCGGGCTTGGAATATTTATCTACATATTCCAGAGTTACTTTAACACCGTCTGGGGACTGGCATTTCTATGCGCACTTATGACTGTATATGCACTGTTTTCATCCCTTGCTTACAAAATAAAGAAAAGAAAACTCCAAAAATATCCCACAGTAATTAACGAAGACTACAAACCATTTGTAAGTATCATGATTCCCGCTCATGACGAAGAATCTGTTATATCGAATACCGTAGAAAACATTTTGAACTTAGATTATGAAAATTTTGAAATCATAGTTATAGACGATCGCAGCACCGATAATACCGCATCAGTTATAAAGGATTTAGAGAAAAAGCACGACAAGGTGATAGCATTAATCCGTGATAAATCTGCATTCCCCGGAAAATCCGCAGTACTAAACGATGCGTTAAAATTGGCAAAAGGGGAAGCTATTCTTGTATTTGACGCAGATGCCACAGTTGATTCAGATTTTTTAAAAAAGCTTGTACCTCAACTTGAACCCAAGGACGTTGGGGCAGTTCAGGCCAGAAAAGTTATTCGAAATAAAGACTTTAATTGGCTCACAAGATGCCAGAGTAACGAATACAGTTTTGATGTACACTTACAACTCAGCAGGGATTCCGTCAAAGGTGCGGTGGAACTTAGAGGAAACGGGGAATTAATTAAGCGCAAAGCATTAGAAGATATCGGCGGCTGGAATAATTATACAATCACTGACGACTTAGATATGTCCACAAGGCTCCATATTAAAGGCTGGGACGTAAGATTTTGTCTTGATGCTGTCGTATATGAAGAAGCAATTATATACGTAATACCATTATTCAGACAAAGAAGAAGGTGGCTGGAAGGAACTATTCGAAGATATTTAGAATATTCGGGAGCAGCACTAAGATCTAAAGATATGTCGCTCCGTGCAAGCGTAGATATGATGGCATACATATCAGAATTTATTATGCCGCTTTGGTGTGTTATGGAATTTTTAATCCGCGGCTTTAAGGTGCTTGCAAAAGATGCTCCGCCGCATACATTATATTCATCAATATTTATAAGCTGTATAATAGGATTGGGCTTTTTTACGGCTATAAGATATGCCCTGAGACGATATGATAACTTTGACCGCTTAAAAGCCATTAAAGAAGCCTTTGTAACAAGCATTTATCTTCTTATAATATGGTTTCCGCTCGAATTATTTATATGCTTTAAAATCCTGTTTCTTAAAAAAGATATGAATTGGGGCAAAACCGCACACGGACTTATTAGAGAAGAAGAAGCATCTCAGAAAGAGAAAGAAAAAATTAGAATTAAGAACTAGACGAATGGAGAAATTTATGACAATTGAAGAAATAGTTAAAAGTAAAATCAGAACAATAGAAAATTTTCCAAAAGAAGGAATTTTATTCAGAGATATAACAACTGCAATCAAAGATAAAGAGACACTACCCCTAATAATAGACTATTTATGCGATCAATTTAAAGGGTTAAAAATAGATTACATCGCAGGAATTGAAAGTCGAGGGTTTATTTTTGGCATGCCTATGGCTTACAAATTAGGCTGCGGGTTTGTACCTGTCAGAAAGCCTAATAAATTACCGGCAGAAACTATTGCTCAAGAATACAAACTGGAATACGGCACTGACAAAATAGAAATTCATAAAGACGCATTTGGTGTCGGCGATAATGTTCTTATAGTAGATGATTTACTTGCTACCGGAGGAACTGCGGAAGCTGCGGCAAAACTTGTCAAAAAAACCGGTGCAAATTTAGTTGGCATGGGATTTTTAATTGAACTTCAAGCTCTTAAGGGCAGAGATAAACTTAACAACTGCGGCGAAATTATTTCAATGCTTAAATACTAAATAAAATTACATAACAGCATACATAACAATGGCACAAGATATAGCTAAATTAAGTGATTCAACTTGTTTATTCATCTCAATTTTTACCGAATCCGTAGAATAACGAATCAACTCCTCACTTAAGCCGTCGGCTTCGGAACCAAACATCATCAATATCTTGTCTTTTGGCTTGAATGTTTTTAGAGTATCGGACGAACGAGGAAGAGTTGCAACACGCTGATAATTTTCAAACAATTCTTTCAAATCAGAAATATTTTTTAAGTACAATATAGGGATTTTCCATAAATTCCCTACAGCAGAACGGACACACTTAGGATTGTACATATCGGCACAATTTCCGTACAAAATAATCCCGTCAACATTAAAAGCACATGCGGTTCTGATTATTGTTCCTAAATTTCCTAAATCCCTGATATTTTCGAGTAAAATGACCTTATTAAGGCTTTTAAAGATATCCTTATCATATTTCAC
>ONTD01000074.1 GCA_900320675.1 uncultured bacterium | reverse complement strand
GCCAAACCCTCACAACAGGCTCTGCACCCCGCATAAGCTTCGAGTCAAGAGATTGCAATTCCCCGTGGAGTACGGCAACTATATTATACCATAAATTTTATAAAAATCTGACTTATTGATAGTTTATGTTATAATACTTAATAGAAAGGAAGATTGCAGATGGGTGATGAGGACAAGCAATATGATGCCACTCCCCGAAAGTTAGAGCAAGCAAGAAAAGAAGGTCAAGTTGTTAAATCAAAAGACTTTTCAATGGCTATATCTCTTCTTGTATTGTTTTCTGTTATATTCGGGCTCGCCGGATTTATCTGGAATCAGATTGCCCAGCTATTTACCCTTATGTATGAGCAAATCCCAAATGCTACTGTTGATAAAATAGGGATGTCCTATATGTTTACGGTTACGGCAAAGACGGCTGCACTAATCATTGGTCCTATTCTTTTTGTTGCTTGGCTTGTTGCAATATTAGCCGATTTTATTCAGGTCGGACCTCTTGTGGCTATTGCACCGCTTGTGCCAAAATTGGATAAATTAAATCCGACAAAGTACTTTAAAAATATTATGTCTGTAAAGACGTTGTTTGAACTGTTCAAAAATGTCGTTAAAGTTGCCCTGTTAGGTTATATAGGTTATATGGTTTATATGGGGCATATAGAAAACATACTTATGCTTGCGGCTATTGATAACAATTTTGCGGTAATGATTGAATTTGGAAAATTAATTACCGAATTTATATTTAAGGCTTGTATTGCGTTTTTAGTTATTGCTGCTGCTGATTACGGTGTAACAAAGTGGAAATTTTTAAAAGACCAGAAGATGTCTTTCAAAGAGATAAAAGATGAATATAAAAACACCGAAGGTGATCCAAATGTAAAGGCAGCTTTACGACAACGCCGTATGCAAATGCTGCAAAGAGGTATGATGGATTCCGTACCTGATGCGGATTTTGTTGTAACTAATCCAATCCATGTTGCTTGTGCTCTAAAATATAATCAGGAAGAAATGGAATCTCCTATGCTAACCGCAAAGGGTACCGAGTTAATTGCAAAGAAAATTATTTCAATAGCAAGAGAACATGGTGTTCCGGTAATAGAAAATCCCCCAGTTGCAAGAGCTCTATTTAAGATGGTAGATTTGAACCAGCAAATCCCGCCGGAATTATACAAGGCGGTTGCGGAAATTTTACTTTTTGTTTACAACTTGAAAAATAAACAAAAATAGAGTATTATAGGCTAAGATATTATTATTTGTATACAAAAATATGATTATGCAAGATAACAACAACAAAATAAGAGAGTATTTAGATTTGGTTCAAAAGGTTGCAAGGGTTGAGTATAACCGTGTGCCTTCTCATATGCTTGAATATGAAGAGTTGTTATCAATTGGCATTATTGCTATTCAGGCACTTATTAAAAATAAATCTCCGGAGCAGCTCGAAAGATATAACAATGCATACGTTGCTACTGCCGTCAGATGGGCAATACGTAATGAATTACGTATAAGATATAAATGGTATTCGTTAAAGCACAAAGCTGAGGATGAAGAGGTATCGGAGACAACCGATAATGGCGAAGAAACAACAAAGACAAAAGTCAGAGAAGCAATATACGAGACTGTTTTGTCAATTGAAGGTCTTTCTGATGCCGCAAGCGATAATGATTCTCCTTTTGACTTTTTAAAGGATAATCATGCCATGCCTGATGAAAATGCTGAAATCTCTGAAATGGGCAGAATGATAAGAGAAGCAATATCAAAGCTTCCGCCAAAAGAGAGAACTGTTGTTGAATATAGGTTTTACCGTAATATGCAGGTAAAGGATATTGCAACACAAATTGGACTTTCGCCTTCAAGAGTTACTCGAATTGTTCAATCTTCGCTAAATGCTATAAGAGAATACTTGAATACTCATGAGCAGTATGGCTATTAGTTTTTATCTGACGGAACAACTTCTATACGTTTATCATTGATGACTTCAAACGGCTGCGGTAATTTTTTTATGTAATCGCAGGCAAGTTTGTTTTTGTCAAAATTGTATTTTTTCACAACAAAGTCAGGATTTTCATTTGAAGGCAGGTACCCGTCTCCGCCTGTCGCAAAGAAGTCATCTGAAGCTACCGTAAACTTTCTTTCTGTGCTTGGATTATTAATGTCAATCGGATGTTCTTTACCTTCCTTGTCTATATATGTTAGTGATAAAAGGTCGCCTTTATCAGTAATTTTATATTTCATTCCGGAAATAAACAGAAGTCCGGGTTTGTGGCTGCTTTTGTTAAATGAGCTGCCGCCAACTTTTATTGCGTCAACTATGTCTTTTTCGCTTAACTCATTCACCCAAATTTTGTCCTCAAAAGGCGTAATGTCGTTTATTAATCTTGAATCAACATCACCTTTACTGAAATGCCCTCTTATATTTCCGGCATTCAATACTGCAAGGTCGGTTCCCAGTTCTGAACGCATAGCGTCGACGATAACACCTGCGTGCGGATTAAATTCTAACAGTCTGTCTTTTGGCGGTTCCGGTGCCTTGGAAACTTTTCCGATAATGTCAGGTTTTCCGATTATACCTTCAACTGCGGTTCTGATTGGTAAAGTTCTATTGAAACTTCTGGTCTTAATTGTGTTATTTTGAGCTTTAGTAATTACACCGTCTTTATCAAATTCTACGTTAAGTAAGCCAACGTTTTCTCCATCCTTGCCGTATTCAGTCAAAATTACGGGTTCTCCGGATTTTGAATAAAATAGGTTTTTACCTTTGGTAATTCCCGGAACAAGTTCGTGAGTGTGCGCACTATGGATTATATCTATGCCATCAGTG
>ONTD01000015.1 GCA_900320675.1 uncultured bacterium | reverse complement strand
TTTATTAATTAATTCACAAGCTTTTTTCATTGAATCACAATCCATATTATCAAGCATAATTATATCCGCTCCGGATTGTATAGCTTCCCTGACCTGCTCAATCGTATCACATTCGACTTCAATTTTATGAGCATGCGAAATATTATTTCTTAATTGCCTTACAGCGTTCTCAATGGAACCCGCAAATTTAATATGGTTATCTTTTATCATTGCACAATCGGAAAGATTAAATCTATGAAGTGCACCGCCGCCCACTTTTACCGAATATTTTTCAAAGGCTCTGAAATTCGGGGTGGTTTTTCTTGTATCAACAATCTTTGCAGGCAAATCACCTATTGCATTCTGATATTTATTTGTCTCGGTAGCAATTCCGCTCATCCTTTGAATATAATTTAAAGAAACTCTTTCTCCCATCAAAATAGCCCTTGCAGGACCTTTTATATCGGCAATTTTATCACCTTTTTTGATTTTATCTCCGTCTTTAAAATAAAAAATAATATCGACATCAGGAGATAAAATCTTATAAACAGTCTTAAAAACCTCTGTTCCGCATAAAATACCGTCAACTCTTGTATCTAAAGTGGCAGATAAAGTATCACTCTCTCCTGTCAAATTTTCTGTTGTTATATCACCGAATCCTATATCTTCTTTTAGTGCAGCCTTTATATGGTCCTCAATATAAAAATTACTAAGCAAAACTTAATTCTCCTTCTTGATTAGTTACCAGACTATGTACAGATGTTTCGTTAGTCTGTAAATAGTCAGTACGATAATGCGCACCACGAGATTCCTTCCTGTTTAGCGCACAAGTAGCAATTAATTTTGAAACTATTAACATATTTCTAAATTCGTACTCCGATTTAGTTAAACATTTTCTTCTTCTCGGAAATTCTTTAGCCAATCTTTCTAACGCATCTATAGCAGATATCAGGGATTTTTCATCTCTTAATATTCCGACACAAGACCACATTATATCCTTTAATTCGGTTTTTAGGGAAGTTACATCTATTTCATCACTATATATTTCCGATTCATATATATTTATTAAAGATTTAATTTTTTCGTCGATTTGCTTTGGAGCATACAAAGACTCGGATTTTAAAAACTCTGCAACTTCATAAGCGCAAACCACACATTCAAGTAACGAATTACTTGCAAGCCGATTTCCGCCATGCAATCCTGTTGAAGAAACTTCTCCTATTGCATATAGTCCGGTTATAGAGGACTGACTTTCAATATTCGTCTTAACTCCACCCATATAATAATGTGCGGCAGGTGCTACCGGAATAAAATCCTTCGTCATATCAATATTGTTTTCTAAGCATTTTTTGTAAATATTAGGAAAACGTTTTAAAATCTTTTCACTGTCAATACAAGTTGCATTCAAATATACGCAATCAGTATTATTCAGACTCATTTCATTATAATTTGCACGGGTAACAATATCTCGAGGAGCAAGCTCTTTTCTGGAATCATACTTATGCATAAATTCTTGTCCGTCAGAGTCAACCAATTTAGCACCCTCACCCCGAACTGCTTCTGATATCAGAAATCTATTTTCTTCACCGTCTATAGCCAAAGCTGTAGGATGGAATTGAACAAATTCTAAATCCTGTAACACTGCACCTGCATTATATGCTAATGCCAGCCCATCACCCGTTGCACCCGAAGGGTTAGTAGTATATTTATACAACTGACCAATTCCGCCGGTTGCCAATATTACAACAGGAGAATATACGATTTCATATTCATGCGTAACATCATTAAATACTATGCAGCCCTTACAGGTATTATTTGAATCTACAAGTAATTCAACTGCAAGACTTTTTTCATAAACATCTATGTTAGAATTTGACTGAACTTGTTTACATAAAGCTTGCTCCATCATCCTTCCTGTTGCATCGCCACCGGCATGAAGAACTCTGTTTACGCTGTGAGCCGCTTCTAAAGTAAATGTTAACTCTCCGTTTTCATTTCTGTCAAATTCCACCCCGAATTTCAACAAATCTTTTACTACTCTGTCAGAATTTTCTGATATAAATTTAACAGTATTTAATTCGCTTAATCCCGCTCCGGCTTTTAGAGTATCAGTAATATGAGATTCTGTTGAATCTTTCACATTTTCCTTTAATACACCAACCATTCCGCCTTGAGCATATCTGGAATTACTCTCTCCCAATTTTGATTTTGTAATAATTAAAATACCATCCGGCAATTTCACTTGCTGCTCAATTTTCAATGCAGCGTACAATCCTGCGATACCGCTGCCTATTATTATTGCCGAATATTTTGAATATTTCATTTTTGCCTCAAATCTAATTTTTTGTCGGGATAAATTTTCTTTACTAACAACATAATACCTCAAAAAAAATTTATTTGCCATTAAAATTTTATTAAGATTTCCTCTAAATAGTGGATATTTCTATAATCTAGCCTGTTGGGTAATAGACTGGACCATATCCTTTCGGTTTAATATTCCTGTCAACAAAACAAAAAGGAAACAGAGAGGATTTACGAATGATGAAAACAGTTTGCCCGCAAACAGAGAAAAAAGTAATTAAAGTAGCAATCGTAGAGGACTTTAAACTTACAAGAGTCGGATTAAGATGCGCCTTAAACGAAAACGAAGACATTAAGGTAGTAGCTGAATCCGAAGATGCTATCAGCGGATTAAAAGCAATAGAAAGAGAAAAACCGGATGTTGTCCTTATGGACTTGGGACTTCCGGTTATGAACGGTATAGAAGCCACAGTAAAATTAAAAGAAATGCTTCCCCAGACAAAAGTTATAGCGCTAACTTCACATGACAGAGAAGAAGAAGTCGTTGCAGCCTTAAGTTCAGGAGCTAACGCATACTGTCTGAAAGACATTGATCCTGCAAAACTTGCAAATGTAATTAGAGATGTAAATGAAGGGGTATGCTGGATTGATCCGATGGTATCACAGCTGGCACTAAACTCATTCCCAAAAACGGAAAACATCGGATTTTTACCGAACAGAAATCATGATGAGGGTAGAGTTCCTTTGACTGAAAGGGAATACGAGGTATTAAGGCATCTGGTATCCGGAAAAAGTAATACTGAAATTGCCAAAGAACTTATAGTAAGTGTCCACACCGCAAAAGCACACGTCTGCTCAATATTACAAAAAATGTGCGTAAACGACAGGGTGCAAGCTGCGGTAAAAGCTGTTAAAGAGGGATTGGTGTAATTAATTTAAGCTTTTTTATGTAAGCAATATGGCATGTTTAAACTTTGATTTAAAATTTAAAATAATGTCATATTGCTTTTCTGTATTTGACTGCTTATAGTGTTTAAAATATAATTAGGACACATGAGGAGTTGGACTATGGATATTAAATCAGTAATACTTGCAGCCGGTAAAGGAACAAGGATGAAATCTAATACTCCAAAGGTTTTACATGAAATATACGGTAAAACATTACTTGGATACGTGTTGGATAGCGTTGATGGAATTTCAACCGAAAACTTTGTAATAGTCGGGCATCACGCAGAGGATGTTGAAAATTATATTAGCAAGAATTATCCGAATTCAAAAGCGGTATTACAATCTCCTCAACTCGGAACAGGGCATGCGGTATCTATGGTTTGTCCGTATTTAGAAAACTATGAAGGTCAAGTACTAATCTTATGCGGCGATACTCCGCTTATTACCAAAGAAACATTGGAAAAATTCGTTCAATATCACAACACAGAAAACTCTGACATTACCGTTATGAGTACAATCTTTCAAGATCCGACGAATTACGGCAGAATAATTAGAGAAAATGATAATACTCTAAAATGTATTGTTGAAGAAAAAGATGCTACCATTGAACAAAAAGCGGCCAAAGAAGTTAATGCCGGAATTTACTGCCTGAATTGGAGTAAAATCAAAAACGCCTTTTCACAGCTGACAAGCAACAACGCTCAAGGGGAATACTATCTGACAGATATAATAGAATGGGGTAAGAAAAATAATTTACGAGTTAACGCATACATCTTAGAAGATAATACTGAAATATACGGAATTAATTCGCGAGTTAATTTAGCCCAAGCAACTAAATACCTAACAGACCGAGTACTAAATAAACTTATGATAAACGGAGTAACAATCGTTGATCCGAATAGCACATGGATAAGCGCTGATACAGAAATCGGACAAGACACGGTTATCTATCCGTCCACATACATTGAAGGGAAAAATAAAATCGGACAAAACTGCAAGATCGGACCTTGCGCTCATCTTAGAGGCGAAGTAATAGTGGATGACAATGTAAAGATAGGGAATTTTGTAGAAGTCAAAAAAGCACACATTAAATCTAACACAAACGTCGGGCATCTTTCTTATATCGGAGACAGCGAGCTTGGTGAACACGTGAACATCGGTGCAGGAACAATTACCGCCAACTATGATCCGTTAAGTAAAATAAAGAGCAAAACTACATTAGAAAATAATGTAAAAATAGGTTCAAATACAGTTCTTGTCGCTCCCGTTACAGTAAAAGAAGGTGCAAACATCGGAGCCGGCTCCGTTATTACAAAAGACATACCATCGTGGGCACTAGCACTCACACGCTCACCGTTAAAAATATTAGCTGACTGGGTTAAGAGAAAAATATAATACTAAACTGCGGCTTCACACTTGTCTTCTGCGACTTTGGTATCCATAGACTTAATTTCGATATCAATCCTGTCGGAAAATGTTTTGTTTATAGAATTAACCAAATCATTTGAAGCATT
>ONTD01000041.1 GCA_900320675.1 uncultured bacterium | reverse complement strand
GAAAAGGTGGGATTTGAACCCACGGTGCAGGTAGCCCCACACAACACCTTAGCAGGGTGCCGCCTTAAGCCACTCGGCCACTTTTCCTTCTCTATTTTTTCTGACTTGTCATGGAGAACTCTACTTCTCCCGATATCTCTATATTATCATAAAATTTTTATTTTGCAAAAAATTATCTCCCTTCCCTTATCTCTTTTCTCTTTTTCCATTTTATAAAAAACATTTAAATAGAGGATTTCAAAATTATATATCTGCGTTAAATTTACGATATTCACATTTTGGAGGATTATTTTATGAGTACTATTAAAAATTTTGAAGAAATTATTAGCAATTATCAAGGCGGCGATTTAGATTTGTCAGGCTGCACAATGAAACACGTTGTTATTGATCACGTTGACGGCAATCTTAATTTGAGCAAATCTAATATTGGTACCCTTACTATCGGTTACGTAAGTCGTGAGCTTAATCTTACTAACGCTACCGTTAAATCTATTACTAACCCTATTGACGCTGAAAGCGTTATTATGGTCGGCACTAAGATTTCTAAACTACCGTCTCACGTCTATACTAATTTCTTTGACGTTTCAAAAAGCAGTTTAATTAAGTTAAACTCTGATATTAAAGCTAATACACTTAAAATCAGCGGTTCTAAAGTGGAAATTTTACCTAAAGACCTTAGAGTTAAAACTCTCGTTGTAGACTCAAAAACCGCTAAGCACTTATCATTAACAACTATCAAAAATTGCGAAACTATTGAAATTGACGGTTCAATTTATACAAGCTCTATTTCAATTATCGGAAACGATATCCGCTCTTTTGAAAGTTCTTCTTCTGAAGTCGGTATCTATTAATTTTTGATATTTATTTTAAACATTTTTAAAGAACCGTATAGTCTATACGGTTCTTTTGTCGTATAATCAGTCCGGAGGAATTTATGCTGGCAGATTATCACATGCATACATTTTTTAGCGATGATTCAATATACCCTATGGAAGATTGTATCTTGAAAGCTATTTCCCTCGGTTTCGACGAGATTTGTTTTACCGAACATATCGACTACGGTTGCCCGACATCTTTTTGCTGCAACTGTGATGATTACTATGCAAACTTTATTAATTTTCAAAATAAATTTAAACATCTAATTAATCTTAAATTCGGCATTGAATTTGGCGCACAAGCTCACCATATAGATTATTTTCAAAATATTTTTGATAAATATCCATTTGACTTTGTGCTGCTCTCTTTTCACCAAGTCGAAGATAAAGAACTTTGGAACGGAGATTTCCAAGCCGGCAAAACTCAAGCCGAATACAACAGAATTTATTACGACGAAATTTTTAATACAGTGAAATCCTTTGATAGCTATAGCGTATTAGCCCATATGGATTTAATGAGAAGATATGACTCCTTCGGAGAATATCCGTTCGAAAATTCCAAAGAGCAAATCGAAAAAATTCTTCGCCACTTGATTAAAAACGGAAAAGGAATAGAAGTTAATACTTCCTCATACAGATATAATCTTAAAGACCTTACCCCTGCAACTCCTATCCTTAAATTATATAAAAAACTCGGAGGTGAAATTATCACTATCGGTTCTGACTCACATAGGGAAACCCAAGTCGGAGACCATATTCTTCAAGTTAGAGAAATTTTAAAAGACCTTGGCTACAAATATTTTACCACTTTTGACAATATGAAACCGTCTTTTCATAAATTATAAAACATGTACCATAAATAATATCCCTTATTTTATTTGAGTACATCTTGACAATTATAACTTCGATATGTTAAATTTATCATGCAAATGCAAATCGTTTGCATTTGCTATCAAGCGAAGCTAATTATTAGCTCTACATTTAGGGCATTCACCGTATATTTCGAACTTATGACCGGTTATTTTAAACCCTGATTCTTTTGAAATGTGGTTTTCCACATCAGAAAACGGGCATACATCAACAGGCACAACTTTCTTGCATTTTGTACAAATCAAATAATGGCGATGACCGTTCTGAACCAACTCATACATAGCTCTTTCATCATCTTTTATTGATTCTTGTACGATACCAAGATAAATTAATTTTTCTATAATTCGATATACCGTAGATAGAGCCAATTTTTTGTTTTTCTTTTTTAAAATATAAAATATATCTTCAACAGAAATAGGACTGCTTGCACTTTCTAATATCTCAATAACGCAATCTCTGTTTTTAGATTTTCTGCAATTCTTTAATTTATTTTTAACAATTTCATCCATACCAAAAATATTAACACATTTTTTAAATTTATAAAAGTCTATTAAAATTTTAATTAAAACGATAGACAAATTTAAAAAAAAATGTTATTATAAGATATATATTTATAATGCATCTGGGACAAAAGGATTATCAACAATGTCAGTAAAAATAAACAAAAGCATCCTTGGGAATAATAAAAATAATACCCTTGAAAATAAAAACGAATCCGGCTACGTATATATGGCTGGCAAAAAAGGAGATGATACTTACGTTATAAACAACATTTCCGCAACAGCAACTTCAATATACGACACCGCCGGAAAAGATACTCTTACGATAAAAGCCTCAAAGGCATCCGATATTACTGCATTGTTTGATGTTGTATATAACGAACCGGTTGGAGGTCCGCCTGCTGACGAATTGTATTTCATAACAAAAAGCAATGCATACAATATAGCAAATCAAATGGGGAAATTTATCAAAACCAGAAAATACAATGATATTCCGCCAAAAGGACTTGTCGAAATTGATTATTATTTCGGAAATACAAATAATCTTCAAAGCAACGGTAAATACGGAACTAAATACGGCGCCGGATACATTGAAAATATATATACAAAAGATTCAAAAGGGGCAAAGTACCTGATTGATGTAAAAAATTACGTTGCGGCAGTTACTCCTAAGGTAAGAAACTTTTTAAAATCCAGCGGATATAACTCTTCAACTGAAGTTTTATTATGCGCTGACACCACAACCAAAAATAATCTGCTAAATATATACAAAAATACCGCAATGAAATACCGAATTACCGGTAGCAAAAATTCTGACAAACTGTACGGCGGCAATGCAAACGATAAAATTCTTGCAAGTTCCGGAAATGATATTATTAAGGCATACGCCGGAAACGACTATATTGAAGGCGGAACAGGCAAAGATACCATTTATGCCGGCAGCGGAAACGACACCATTAAAGGCGGTGCGGATAACGACAAAATCTTTGGCGAAGCCGGAGATGATAAAATATACGGGAATAAAGGTAACGACATCATTAAAGGCGGAAGCGGAAATAATTTAATTTATTTTGCCAAATATGACGGCAGTGATACCATCATAAACGGCGGCGGTAATGATACACTGGTATTTACAAACGAAAAACTAAGTAATATTAAAGCTAAATACTCAAAGAATGATGTTGTATTAACCTATACCGGCGGACAAATAACCTTAAAAGACTACATTAGTAACGGGCATTCCGCAAACTATATTCAAGTCGGCAAAACAAAAAAAGCCATAGAAGACCTTCTGCCATATAACAAAACAATTAAACGCAGCGGAAAAACGCTAATCGGTACTAACAAAAAAGATTATCTTAAATCTACAGAAAGCATAAATACAGGTACGATAAAAACGTACAACGGCAACGACAAAATAGAAATATATTCTATGGATACAAACGTATTTGCAGGCAAAGGCAATGATACAATTATAAACAAAGGCAGCGGAAGTGCATTTAAATTATATGCAGGCGACGGAAATGATACAGTTAAAGTCGGTAAAGACATTTACTACACAATGTTTGATTTTGTAAACGAAAAAAACATAACCGGATTAAAGTTAACTAACACCAAAAACGGTTTCAAAATAACATACAATGGAGGAAAAGATTCCGTAAACGTAGTTATGGATTCTGCAACGTACTCTAATTGGGTAAATGATGCCTCAATATATGACTATACATTAAAAGTAAATAAAGAATATTATTCTGTCATTGATAAAAGCATTGTTAAACTATATACCCCGCAGATATTAAGGGTTTATGAAGAAATAAACACAAAGTATGCTTATGATATGGATACGCTTACAACTTCAAGCGGTGATGACTTTATTAGAGATATAACCGCAAAGAAAATCAATGCGCTTGCAGGGGATGACTACATTTCAGTGTTTGGATTTTATGACGACTTTAAGCCAATGGAAATTAACGCCGGCAAAGGCAATGACATCATTGATTCCTACGGCGCAAATCTATATTTCCAAAACGGAGACGGACACGACTATGTAACAAATAGCTACAACTCATTCTTTTTCACTAACAGCAATCCAAATGATATTAATATATATACAAATTCACAGGACTTAGTAATCAAATACAATAATAACAAAGATTCCGTAACTATCGATACGTATTTTTCATATTACTACGGGGATATTCAGGTGAATATCGACGATAAAAATTACTGCGTAATGGATACCGGAGATTACTACAGAGCAAACACAACGGGCTTGATAGCAAGTGCAAAAGATGACATAATTGATTACAATGTATCGTCTGATTTCTGGTGCTCTGAAATTTACACCGGATACGGAAATGATGTTATTAACATTATTGGTACATGTTCTCAATATCCTATATATTCATATTTTAACGTAAATTCTGAGGGTGAACTTGATGATAATGCCCTGTACTTGAGCTTTAACAATAACCCGCTTAATGTAATGGATTACTTTTCTAAAGGAACAACTGAGGTACAATATTCCGAAATGGGGAAAAAGCTTGACTTGAGCAATATTGACAGCATAAAATCTGCAGTCGCAAGCTGGCTGGGAGACAATTCCGAATACTCCAATGTAATTGCTGCAATAACAGATAAAGATAACGGAGCTGATAACTTCATTGCCCTTATGGGAGAGGAATATTTCGGCAGCATTCAATGGCAATAAATTACATTTAAAAATAAATTTTAAGATTATTTATACTTAATAAAATGAAATAAAACCTAAAAAATAGGCAATTATTTGTGCCGACTTATTTTTATAAATTTATAGTTAGTAAGTAGTCGGAGAAATAAACCATGATGAATTCACCTATTCAACCTGTTCAGCAGGGTACAATGCCTATTCAAACCCTAACGCCGGTACAAAAACCTGAAAACAATTTCACGACAAAAGTCCAAGATATAAGTAAAAACAAAGAACAGAGTTTAGCTATAGCAGTAGATATTTCCGCAGAATACAGTGCAATCAGCAGAATTAATACTATCATCAGCGATATCGCAGCACAACTTAAAACCGAAGAAAATCCTGAGCGGCAAAAACTACTTGAAGCAAGGCTAAATACCCTTAATAATATGGTGCTTCAAAGAGAAGAAAAAATAAATAACATGGAAAAACTCAGACAACAATTTGATAATCAAGAAAATTAACTACATCTTTTTTAAAGCATCAAAATCCGCCTGAATTTCTTCAGCCTTTTGATTAAGCCTGTTGTATGTTTGTGAATTAATTTCGCCGCCAATTAAAATTAGTATTGACGTATAGTAAAGCCATATCATCAATACCGCAAAGGCACCAATAGTACCGTATACCATATTATAAGTTTTCAAATTATTTACATAAATAGAAAAGCCCCAAGATGCAACCAACCAAAAAATTACAAAGAAAAACGAACCCGGAATTGCACTTCTGCGCTTAAACTGCTCATTTCCTTTTAAATCAGGCAGAATATAATAACTTAAAAATGCCATTAAAAACAATGCAGCAAAAGCGACCGGCCAACGTAAAGTCATCAGAATACCGGCAATTAGCGGAGTTATATAGGCATGACTATATAGAAAACTTATGATTATTTTACCGAAAATAATCAGGTTTATCGACAAAAACAGCACCATTACATCTACCAAAATCATAAGCAGTGCCAAAATTCTGGTATAAATGAGGTTTCTTGTTTCTTTGACTTTATAAGCACGATTCAACCCCTTTAAAACAACTGCCATAGCGTTCATTGAAAGAAAAGTCGTAGCAATAATACCCACAACAACCATTATTCCGCCCTGTTCAAATATCATAACTTCTGATAATACAGTTTGTATAAGGCTCATTGCCTGCACCGGCATAAAATTACCCAAAAAAATCATAACCGGCTCCATTAAGGATTGATTTCCCATCCATCCGAATAACGCCATCAGAAAAAGCATAAAAGGGAAAATCCCTATTACAAGCATAAATCCCATTTCCGCAGCCATTCCGAAAAAATCATTATCTATAACAGAAAAAATGAGCCGCTTAATACCTTCTATGAAACTATATTGTCCTTTTATTCTCATAGATTTATACGTAATACCTCATTTAAAACTTTCTGAGCGGCATCTTCAACCGGTGAATTAATCATACACCCCGCAGCCAATTTATGACCTCCGCCTCCAAAATTTGCACAAACCTCTGACACATCAGCTGTTTCACTTCTCATCGAAATCTTAGAGGCATTAGCGGACAACTGTTTTACAATAAATGCAACTTCAACAGGTTTTATAGCACGCAGCTTTTCGGTTAAACCTTCCGTACAATCATCTCCCACATTGAATTTTTCCATATCCTTCTTGTATATTATAATATATGCAATTTTATTATCCGAAGAAAAAATCGCCTTGCTTATACAATATGCCTGAAAAAGTACATGTTCTTTTGAATTTGATTCATAACAATATTTATATAATTCAGAAGGTCTGACTCCGAGTGCAACAAGCTTTGATACCACTTCCAAAGAACGGCTGCTCGTATTACTAAACCTGAAAGAACCGGTGTCGGTTAATATAGCCGTGTATAGACATTTTGCAGTATTCAAACTTACTTTCCATCCCAAATCTTCCATTATATCAAATAACACTTCACCTGTAGAACTTGCTTCCGGTTTTACCACATTCATATCAGCATATCCGTTATTTGTAATATGATGATCTATATTAACTCTATATTTTGCCTTACTAAACAAAACCTCTGACTCAAACATCCTGTCATAAGAAGCAACATCAACATTTATAACCAAATCAAACTCTCTCGATTTATCATAATCACTGATATGCTTTGCCTCCAATACGTACGGCAAAAAAGTATACACTTCAGGCAGCTTTGACATAAGCAGCATTGAAGGCTTTTTTTTAAAATTATCATATATTGCGGAATACAATCCGCACATACTTCCAAGCGTATCTCCATCAGGGTTTAAATGAGAAATAATCAATATGTTTTTGGAAGATTTTATGATATCATTTAGTTGAACATATTCCATTCCCTGATTTTAACAAAAACATGATAAGGACGCAAATTTGCAAAAAATCTTATACACAGACTTTATATCAACAGAAGAACTCATAAATGACCTAATGGAACAAAAAGAGGTAAAAAAGGCGATTACCCGTTCAAATTTGTATAAATTTTGGGCAAGAGTCGCCGGAGCAAAATTTGCTCAAAAATCAAAACCTTACTCTATGCTTGCAGGCGGGATAATGGTTATCGCTTGCGAAACTCCCATTGTAGCTCAGGAACTGCTCCTAAAAAAAACTCAACTCCTTGTTAAATTTAAACCCTATCTTGACTCATTGAATATAAAACTTACGGATTTACGATTTGATGCAAAAAAGTGGTCTACTGATTAGCCTAATATAAAAGAGCTTTAGCTTATTATTAAGAATTGTAACATATTTATCGACTTGTGAAATCCGACATTCTCAAAAAACTTTATATATGTAAGAGAGTAAAAACACAAGGAGAGAGATTATGACATTCTTACCACAATACACCCAATTAATGTTATTGAATCTTGAGAGAAACGAGCTTCAGAACAAAGAACTAATGATTCAAAGACGAGCTATGCAATATTCAAAAAATGCAGAGTTTGTTGAAGACTTTTACTCAGCACAGGGTATTATGGATTCCACAAACTACAGCGTTGAGGACCAAGATTACTATAAGCACCTGAAACGATTATCGGATCAAGCAGAGACGATGAAAGAGAGTTATGATACTCAAATAAGTGCTCTGGATGATATGATAAATTCATTGCAGCAGCAAATCAAGACAGGTGTACAAAATGATTGCGGCTTGACTCTGACCGGCGGTAAATAGTAAAACATCAATCAATAACTAGGATAAAAAATAAAACGAAGTTTGTAGTGTATGTCTGATATAATCAGGCGCTTACAGGCTTCGTTTTTTTTGAACCACATATAATTCGTAAGTATTTAACATCAAAGAAGCAATTGTCATAGGACCAACCCCTCCGGGGACAGGTGATATATATGATGAAACCTTTGAAACAGACTCAAAATTTACATCCCCTCTGATTTTCCCGTCAGAACCTCGGGAAATACCAACATCAACTACAATACAATTTCTCCTAACCATATCTTCTTCTATTAATACTTCACCTACTGCAGAGATTAAAACATCTGCAGTTTTTATTATGCTTTTGAGGTCCTTAGTATGACTATGACAAACGGTAACAGTAGCATTACGCTTCAAAGCCATAAGAGCCATCGGCTTTCCGACAAGATTAGACCGACCGACAACTACCACATGTTTCCCGTCCAAATCAATACCGTATTCATCAAGCAACAATAGTACACCCTTCGGCGTGCATGGATACACGTACGGTTCCAGACCTGTCGCAAGCTTGCCGTAATTATACGTTGTAAAGCAATCCACATCCTTATCAGGTGAAATCCCATCAAGAATTTTAGATTTATCCAAATGTTTTGGAAGAGGTAATTGAACTAATATCGCATTAACTCTATTATCGTTATTGAGTTCACTAATTTTATCAAGAATAGCCTGTTCACTAACGTTTTCATCATAGGTATAAACTGACGACTTAATCCCTAATTTTTCTGCGGTTTTCTTCTTATTATTAACATAAATCTTGCTTGCCGCATCCTCGCCGGCTAAAATTACGGCGAGTTCCGGTTTCTCATTTAAAGCGTCAATTTTTAGCTTTAAATCAGATAATAATTTATCTCTTAAACTTTTACCGTCAAGAATAGTAACCAACTTATCACCTCTAATTTTGTTCATCATTCTGCTGCGGAAGATTTAGTCTAAAATAAAACTGTTTTATTGCATTATTAACAATTTTGGATTCTCTTGATATTGAACCGTTTTTCAAATCTTCATCAAAAGGAATAACCCCTAATACTTCCAAATCAAAACGTTTCAGCATATTATACAAGCCTTCCAAATCCTTGTTATCAGCCTTATTCACAACAACTCCAAGCTGATTTCCGGCAGCATACTTTGCACTAAATTCTTCAATACGTTTTGCCAACAGTGCCGAATCCTCGGTCGGATTTGCAATAATCAAAGTAGTATCAATATCAGTGTCAACCAACTGATTTAAATACTTCAAATCAAATTCACAATCAAAAATAACAATATCGTAACGTTCAATCAATTTCTGAACCGCATAATTAATTTGACCTGTAATAGGGCATCTGCAATCTTTAGAACCAACAAACCAAGAAACAATCAAATCTACATTATCATATAGCGGAACAAGAATATCTTCCATTGCCCATTCAATAAATTCCTGTTTTGTCATATCCTCAGGAATCCCTGTTTTATATTCATGCTTCCCGCTTCTGATACCGTAAATAGTATTTCTTACATCTAATCCAAATGTGTGTCCTAACTCTCCCGACAAATCATTATCAAACAAAAGAATGGACTTATCCGGAAACAACTCTTGAAATGTTCTCAAAAAAGCTTTTGTAATAGTAGTTTTGCCGCTGCCGCTTTTACCTGTAATAGCCAGTTTATATGTCATTATACCTCTCTTTTAACCTATCGGAAACTTCCTTAGTCAACCTAAATGCTTTTTGTGCCAATTCTACGGATAAACTTCCTGCACCACACGAAGTCGATATAAGCGAATTTTCTATAATTAGTTTCTCATTAATCCCTTTATTAGTCAAATATTTAATAGCCTTATAAAAACATTCCTCAATAATTTCTGTCTCAGCGCTTTCTAAAGCCGGTTTATCCAGAGTAGGAACAACTCCCCAAACTATCTTTCCGCCGTTTTCTAAAAATTTTTGAACTTCTTTATAATAAATACTTAAATTTTGAGCATAACAGTATGCATCAAGATTAATCATATTTACGCCCGACATCATAGGAACTTTCCAATCACATTTTCCGCAGCAATGAATAGCACTTATAGCCCCAGCGTGCTTTATTGCATCGGAAACGGTTTTCAACATACAAAGCACTTCATTTTCTGAAATTGTAACAAAAGCGGAAGTCCCCAATTGAGATATAGAAGGTTCATCAATAAAAATAATAGGCACAGTGTCCTCACAAGCGGATTTAATTTCTTTAATCTGCCATAATGCTTTTAGAGTCAACGTTTTTGTAATAATATCTTTTAAAGTATCATCATATATAGCACATTTTCCATCTTTATCAACAAGAGTAGTAGCCAAAGTAAACGGTCCGACAATTTGCCCTTTTGCGTATTTTGGACGTATGGTTTTTATAATTTCAATAAACCTTCCAAAAGCAACAGAGTATTCCGCAGAAATTTTGTATTTATCAACAAGACTATTTTCTGCATCTCCGGCAATAACAGACTCATAATCAATAAATAATTCTTCCAAATCCTCATAAAAAGAGTCATATTCAACATCTAAAAAAGATTTGTCAGCAAAAAACGAAGGCATTTTTTCCGTAAACTGGATAATCATGTCTTCGTTTTTCGATAACTTAACCATCTGTGGCCAAAACGGAATATTACTAAACGTATCAACCACCAGAGACATTGCGTCATTCAAATTAGTGTGAGGTAACGAACCGATAGCAACAGATTCAAGTTTCAAATTGTACAAACCGATTCTCCTCTGGCAATAATTCTTACGCTTCTTCAGCTTCAGCTACTTCATTTAGCTCATCAACAGATTCTTTCAAGATTTCAGAAGCTGAAACAGAAACTGCCAATTCACATTTAACCTTTGAAGTCAACTTGATTAGCATAGTGTAATTACCAACTTTGTTGATAGGAGCGTTCAAAGAAACGTTCTTTTTATCAACTTCAATGCCGGATTGAGTTTTAAGTTCTTCTGTTAATTTCTTAGTAGTGATAGTACCAAACAATTTGCCTGATTCACCTGCTTTAGCGGATAATTTTAATTTACCGAATTTTTCAATCTTTTCAGCAGTAGCAAGAGCTTCTTGGTGAAGTTTTTCTTGTTTAGCCTTAATTCTTGCAATATCTTTTTCTCTATTCTTAATAGCACCTTCAGTAGCCACTTCAGCAGCATTTTGAGGGATCAAAAAGTTTCTTGCATAACCGTCTTTAACATTAACCATATCGCCGGCTTCGCCAAGGTTTTGAACATCCTTCTTTAATATAACTTGCATAAAATTCTCCTTTTCTATTTATATTTCTAACTGTGAGAAAATATTACAATAAAGAAACCTGTTTGTCGATAGTTTTTTGCCGAATGTTAAGAATATAAAAATTTCATACATAACACTTGTATATTTAAAAAAATATGTTATAATGGATATATAGGAGATATCCTATATGAACAATTGTAAAAAAGTGCTTAAAAAATATAAAGATTTACTCCATACGTGCCGTAATTACTTTTTGTAAGAAGGTACGTGTAAGCACATTAAGGTTGCGAGGATTGTATTTATGAATAAAATTAAGAGTAATAAGACGCCAAAACATCTTG
>ONTD01000042.1 GCA_900320675.1 uncultured bacterium | reverse complement strand
GCAGCCATCCACAGCCAGCACCTGACCGGAAATATAAGTTGATAGGTCCGACACCATGAACAGGCAGGCTTTTGCGATATCCTCCGGCTCTGCCAAACGCCCCATACAAATATTATGAATCCGGCTCTGCAATTTTTCCGGATCAGCCTGCTTCATCATATCAGTATTAGTAAGCCCAGGAGCAATGGCATTTACACGTATCTTTTTCGTTGCCAACTCTTTTGCAGCTGATTTCGTAATCGACACAACAGCACCCTTGGTAGCAGAATAAACAAGCTGCCCACGATTTCCCCGTAATGCTGTCAAAGAAACAATGTTCACAATGCTGCCGCCGTTGGACTGCCGTCCCATCACACGGCTCACCATCTGCAACATGTTGATTGTGCCATATACATTGACGGAAAACATCTTTTCCATGTTAGTATGGCTGATCATGCCGATCAGTTCGTTAAACTCCACTCCGGCATTGTTCACCAAACCATCAATTTTGCCGCACTCCTTTTTAACCTGCATAACCGCATCCCTTACCGCCTTTTCATCAGCCACATCAAAATATAAGGAACGCACTTCGCCGCTTACGGTTTTATTAAATTCATCCGCCCAGATTTCAACGGAACCGGGCTTCGTTGCCGTTGCATACACAACGGCGCCCTGTTGGGCGAAACACTGGGTTATAGCTTTACCGATTCCCCGGCTGCCGCCGGTAACAATACAGATTTTGTCAGTCAGCATTTTTTTCTCCACATAATCATTAATTGGCACTAACTATAATACAATGCTTATGCTATTAATTTCTTTTTATTTTCAACACTTCTATATTTTCGTTATCACCCGCTGAAACAGATACCGTAACTTCAAACTGTTCTGCATCCCTTAACATATTTTTTAAATAATTCTGCACCTCAACCGGCGTATTGTAATACAGAGAATACATACCATTATATTTACCTTCCAGTGTGCCGCTTGCATGATTCGGATAAACCACAAAGGACTTGCTCTCGCCAGTACCTATGTTGTTAATATTAAAGGTAAGGCTCAAAATGGTATAATTGGAATACACCGTTCCTTTAAAACCGTTTTTTATATCTTCAACCGTATTTGGGTTTATGATTCTTGCATAGGGTTCCTCCACAGAGGTAGTTAAATATGCATTTAATGTTAACGGTACATAACACCTGCTATACGCCTGCTTAAAAGTTATTTTTTTATTGATCCGAAAATTTGTATTTTTACCTGCAAGTTCTTTTAACTCTTTAATATCCGTGTATTCCTTTTTCGGCTCAAATGAAACGACATAATCCTCTTCATTAATAAGACCGCCATAATTATTTTTATCCGTAGTATCCGCCAAAGCAGAGCTTGTTTCAGAAATAATAATATAGCTGTCCTGGGGATCAATCAATCCGTCCCCGTTCCGGCTCACATGCGTGCTGCCGGATACCATCCTAGTATGTGCGCCTTTTTGATAATGAGTGGAAAGCACATCTCCTTTTTGAAGCTGCGCATAAGCTTCGTATATTTCCTGTTCGGTATAATGTTTTTTCAATGCTTCCGAACTATTTTCTGTTCCTTCAATTTTAAGATTACCAAGCAAGGTAAACTTATTCCTGTCCCATATAAAATCCGGTGTTAAATTCATAACAGGTAGCGGAATATATTTTGAAAGTGCATAATCCACCGCAGCTACACAGTCCGCGCCCCAAATTTCTTTAATATTTTTCGGTTCAGACAATACATTATTTTTTATTTCACTGGAAAATTTTTCTACAGTTGCCCGATTCCGTTGGGTATACGGCAATCCGTAATACATGCTGCCAGGCTTAAACGTTGCCCGCGGTTTCACCCCTTTTGGACGTTCACGAACAAAAGTATCATAGAACTCAATTGCAGGCGTCCATTTTACAGTCGCCATATCATACATTCTTTTAACAACGTTTTCCCGAACTTTATCCACATTAATTACTTTGGTTTTTATATAATCAGGTTTTTGATAACCGGATTGAGAGTAGCCGACCACTTTCATTCCAGCAAGTGCAAAAGTTAATGCTTCCCTGCCGCGCCAGTTTTTGCTTCCAGTCTGCTGAGGCAAAGTGCGTGTCCTTGCAGGATAGTTCCCATACGGCTTTATTTCAAGTTCTGTAATTACGGCATTTTCAGGTACAAAGAGTTTCTCTGTTACAAGATTAAAACCCCTGTCATATCTTTTAGCAGTTCCCTGTGTCCTCACATAAAAGCCATTAGGTTCAAATGATTCCAAATGGAACGGACCGTATTTTTTCCGGTTTTCATCAACAGCATATACTTCCAAACAATATGCATTCGTTAAACAGGATGTACCACCAAGAGAAATATACTCCAAAAACAATCGGATATCTTGGTAATCCTTTGCTTTAATATTTAAATTTTTAACATATACTGTTAAATCTGTATTATCTTCTAACCCGCGTTGATCCTTTGTTCCCGCAACCTGGCTTTTATATTTGTTTTCCCAGGCTATGTATCTTTTAGTAACTTTACCGTCCATAGTACCCGACAGAACAGTTCGACGTGAATCATTAGACGACCATAATAAAGCAATCTGTTCGATAGGCAGTTTATCAACCGATTGCTCGCATAATACGACTATTTTTTCCGCTGGTAAGCTTGAAATACTACTTATTTTAGGAATAGTGTCTCTGTTAACTGCAGCATTAATTGAAATTGTAAAATAAGAACAGGTAAAAAAAACCGTAATGATTATGATAAAAATCTTTATTAATTTTTCTTTGTTGTTAATACTCATAGCAAAAAACCTGTTAAACCTTTTTTAATACAATTTTAATTTTATTTGGTTCATTTTATTTTTGTCTTATTTTTAACAACACTAATTAATTTGTTTCTATTCGTACCAACTACAATCATGCAACCAACCATTAAGGCACCAATTAACATATAACGCAGGTACGGCAACTTATACAATATTGGACTAAATATTACTAAAAATCCGGTTAAAAATATGACTCCAATGATTCCCTTTAAGAATATGGAATTAGCGTACCCAGCCTGTTTTACTAAAAAGTAATTGATTAAAAATAACGCAATAAATACCACTATATTCACATAAACCAATGCAAGTATGCCGTAATCAGGCAACAGCCAAATTTTAGCAACAATGCTTGCCATTGCAAATAACCCTGTATAAAAAGCCGTTCTCACCACATTTTTATCATATGTGAGTATAATTGTAAAAATATCTGTTATTGATCGAACAAATACTGCAAATATCAACCCGGGCAAAAGAATAATTGCCGCCAAATATTTTTTCCCACCCAAGATATGTATTATTTCTGGAGCGAATAAAATTATAGCAACAATTATTACAGCAAGTATAATTATATAATAAAAAGTTCCCTTTCTGATTTTTTCTTCTTTGCCTAATTCCAAATTGTCCATAATCCAGGTAGTTAAAGCACCAGAAGTGGCATGAAAAAGAACTATAAGAATTTGTATTGTACTATTAGCAATACTTATAATCGCAGCAGCTTCATTGCCAGCTATATTCTTGGCAATCACAATATTCGTTGATGTTAACAAATATGAAGTCAAATAATGAACCAGCAAAGGTAATGATAAAGCTAAAGCATACTTACAATATTTCCATTTAAAAGAGATGCCATTTTTAAAAACAGCTACTGCACAGAACAACCCTATAATAGCTGACGGAACATAATAACCATACAGTCTTGCTGAAAGTTGACTGGAGGCAGGTAGAAAATAAACCAGAAAAACCGAAATGACAGTTGGTACAACTAAACTAATAACAGTAACAACCGCTACTGTTTTATATCTGTATAAGGTCCTTTCCCTTGCATAAAACACAAGCCGACAAAAAGAAAACAGTAAAAACACAAACAATAAGTGAACATACTGCTCAGGAATTGCAACTATTCTAAAAACATAATTGCGGCATAGTAAAAATATGAAATATGTAATTAAAGTTATGAGTCCACCAAGAATAGTTATTGATGAAACATATTCATCATAATTATCTTTGAAATCATAATAAGCTTTACTCAACGTATTAAATAATTCAGCACCAACAATTAAAATAAGTATAGTAACCCATATAGCAAAGTTAGAGAATTCACCGTAATCGGACGGCGTCATCAATCTGGCAAAAATCGGCGTTGTAATAAAAGTAATAGACTTCCCCACAAAGTTACCACAGACATACCAAAAGCCTGCTTTAGCTGCTAATACGGTATTTCCGCGCTGTTTTTCTTCTTTATTATCACGAACAATACTCAAAACTTTCACCTAACACTGTTAAAAACAGGCTTCAAACTCACATCATAAGTAAAACATCAAGACTTTTAAAAACTTGATATTTTATCTTTCAAAATTTTGGGGCATTGAACTCTCTTTCACTTTTTTATTAATATTAGTTTTAAAATTAATATTAAATAAAAATGTACAAAACGCATAAAATATTAACGCAGCTTTTACAATACTTAATGAAATAAAAGTGTTATAGCAATTATAAAAATACATAAAGAAAGTATAAGATACATAAGAATACATTAGTAATCTAAAGTCAATTGGCTTATTCCCATATTTATCTCGTATCTTAAGATAAAAATATGTAAAAAACAAACCCATAATAATCATTAAAAGAATCATCCCTGCATATCCAAAATCATAATATGGAGGTCTAAATCCTGTATAAACATTACCAATCCAAGTACCATTGGGGGATTGTCTGAATTCTTTAAAAAATTTATAACTCGATAGTTCTGGTATATTTAATAAAATGCCAATATTTAAATTTAATGTGTAAAATGTCTCTTTTCCAAAAATATCCGATGGTCTTAGCGGATTTTTTACAAAAGCATCAAACGCAGCCAATGGGCAACCGGCATAGAACGTAAGGTAAGCAAGAGGGTCTTTCTCGCTTCCACGCCCCACAAAAGTTCTCACTACAACAAATAATAATGCTATACCCAACGCTGAAATCAGTATGTTCTTTAATAGCTTTTTTGTTTCTTTTCCTCGTTTCCAGCCGACAGAACGCTTTTTTAACGTATATGTTACTACAAGTATTGCTATCCAAAAACGCAACATATCGGAACGGTAGCCTTGCATAAATGCCATAATTGTGCTCAATATAATCGGGACCCAATTCAAGAATGGCTGTTTTACACGTGCAGCTATATTATTTCCTACTATGTAGCAATAAACAAACGCTATATAAAAGCTAATACTAATACCCTGTTTTAACAACACCGGCAATCTAAAAATATAATCATCAGGATCTAACATCTTTTGATGTCGAAATGACGAAACAACATCATACCATACTAATCCACCAGTAAGTTGTCTCATCTGCAAAAAAAGCCACACTACGACCATTAATTCTATTAAAATTATAAAAACTGTCTTGGCTTTATTAATTTGTATTGCTTCAATTTTTGACAAATGATGTGAAAAACCAACTTTATCTAAACTGTGTATATTCGCAATTATAACAGCAAATAGTCCACCAACAATAAATGCGCTAACACCACTGACAATGATCAAAACAGTATCTTCAGAAAAGTCAAGGCCCCACAAGTCTGCATTATAAAATGTAGAAAGCGCACCAAAAAGCATTACAAATGCAACAACAGTTGGAGGTGCCGAAACATCCCTGTCAAACATTGAATATGACAAAACAGCAAGAACTAATAAAATTCCTATTGTTAATAGGAGCATAATTCAAGACCTTTCCTACTTTTTAAACTTTCTAAAAACTAAACTTATATTTAAACATAGACCTGGAACAACAGTTCCAAATGAAATATAATTTTATTTCATTCTTACAATATAATAAAAGAATAAGAAAACATAAAATTTACTGTCAAATTTACAGACCAAACTAAACAGGAATTACACATCGAAAATCGGATTAAACTTCAACGTCTAATTATTCACATCAATTCCCATTTTCTTTAATATCGTTTTCCCATTCTCATAACTACCATAATGCAGAATATCTTCCGGCTCAAAAAATACATCAAACACTTCTTCCAATTCAGAAATCAACGATAAATGCGCAACAGAGTCCCACTGCGGCACAGCTTTAAATGTAAAATTCTCATTTAATGCATCAACGTTGACATTTAATATCCTGCAGAACACATCATTATATTTTTCCAAATTGCTCATTACGCTCGCCTACTCCTCTTAATATTATAGAGTTTTTAATTTATTTGTTCATTACCACCAGTATGTCAGCTACCGTTTTAAATCCTTTAATCATATCCCCCGTTACTTTCACGCCGAATTCATCATCCATTAACACAATCAGGGATAATTTTGCCATAGAATCATACTCATCCAAATCTGCCAGAACCGTATCAGCAGCAAGGGTTCCTTCTTCTAAATCCAACGTTTCTTCAAGCATAGCAAGTTTTTCTTTTTCAGACATTGTTTTATTC
>ONTD01000005.1 GCA_900320675.1 uncultured bacterium | reverse complement strand
TGTTAGAGTCATTGTTTTTATCCGCTGTATAATTCTTTTGCATTTCCTCAAATAAATTAAAAGCTTTATTAAAATTTTCAATTCTTTCGCTTAATCTTGACATTAAAACACCTCCTCCTCACTCGGGAATTTGCCTGATTTAACATCATCATTATATTGTTTTGCACACTCGTAAATTAGTTTACCCATATCACCGTATTTTCTTGCAAACTTAGGTTTAAATTCCGGATATTTTCCAAAAACATCATCACAAACGAGTACCTGAGCGTCGCAGTATCTTCCCGCACCGCAAGAAATCGTAGGAACCGTTAAACGTTCCGTTATATATTTTGCACTTTCTTCCGGCACCATTTCAAGAACTATTGAAAATACACCGGCTTTTTCAAGTCTTTTTGCCTGATTTAAAATTTCTTCGGCAGCTTCTTGAGTTTTGCCTTGAATCTTATATCCACCCAGCATATTTAAAAATTGAGGAGTAAATCCCAGATGTCCCATTACCGGGATACCGACTGAGGTAAGCCTTTTAATAACAGAAACAATATAATCGCTTCCGCCTTCTATTTTTACACCGTTTGCACCGCATTTTATCATTTGCCCGCAATTTTTTACCGCATCTTCTACGCTTATATGATAGCTCAAAAACGGCATATCGGTTATCACCATTGCTCGGGATACACCGCGGGAAACTGCCTGCGTAAATATTTTCATCTCATCAACACCGACAGAATTAGTATTTTCATAACCCAGTGCAACCATCGCAAGGCTATCTCCTATTAATACAATATCGACGCCTGCTTCATCTATGTATTTTGCGGTATAACAATCATAAGCAGTTAACACTGAAAACTTTTCTTTATCGGCTTTATAATTTTTTATTGTATTAACAGTAACTTTTTTTACCATGACTCGCTCATTTCCTAACTACGTAACGAAAAAATCGAATTATGTCTATTATTTTTTAATTCTTTTCTGAACCAATAATAAATAGCTCTTGCCACTCTGTGAGAACTGTGCCTTACAAGACCTTCTTTACTGTCTTCTATCAGTTTTTTATTGAAGACCTTAACACCGAGTTTTTTAATATTTTCGTAATCAATCTTAACCGGATAAGAATGAGCCATTCTGTATTTATCGGCAAGATTTGCCGGCAGAAAATCATTCACTAAAACAGTATCAATAATCTTTCTGCTATTTGCATGCTTCATCAAAGCCTGAATATGGTCGGACACCGAATACCCGTCAGTTTCTCCAGGTTGTGTCATAATATTACATACATATATTTTTTTTGCATTAGAATCAATTACTTCTTTTGAAATTTCTTCAATTAATAAATTAGGAATAACACTTGTATACAAGCTTCCCGGTCCAAGTATAATCAAATCGGCATTACGAATTGCAAAAATTACTTCATCCAATGCTTTACACTTCTTTGGATCCGTAAATAATCTTTTTATCTTTCCGTGAGCCTCAGGAATATTTGATTCTCCGTGAATAATTCTTCCGTCTTCCATTTCCGCAACAAGCTTCATATCGTCTAAGGTTGAAGGCAATACCCTGCCTCTTATCGAAAGGACATTTGAAGATTCTTTTACCGCACGCACCATATCACCTGTAATTGAACATAATGCCGTCAAAAATAAATTTCCAAAACTGTGTCCTTCCAGACCTTCGCCCGACTTAAATCTATATTGAAAAAGTTTTGTAACCAAATCTTCGTCATCCGCCAAGGCTGCAATACAGTTTCTTATATCACCGGGAGGCAGCACTCCCATTTCTTCTCTCAATCTGCCCGAACTTCCGCCATCATCTCCAACGGTTACAACCGCAGTAATATTATTAGTTATATGTTTAATTCCTTTTAATAACATAGAAAGCCCTGTACCACCACCAATTGCAACAATTTTAGGACCTCTGTTTAATTTTCTTCTTCTGTACAATGCTTCCAATATTGTTTCATTTTCTTTCCCGTTATTTAAATCGAGTATGGATAAATTAGTTTTTTGCCACCCCTTAAAAAACAATGCGGAACCGAACATCACAACTGCAAAAGCAATCCATTCCGTTGAAACTTTTGACGCAAATTTCTTTATAAATTCCATAGTATAAAAAATCGGTCTTAAATCACACAAGATTAACAATCCCAACGCAACAAATACCGCACCGAAGAATATTAATATAAACCATCTTTTTATCTGCAAGCCGGGGATTAACCATCCTGCATCTTTTGGCATTTTCATATTATCTGTAAATTTTCCCATAATCATCATCCAATCTATTCTACCCAGCCTGATTTACAAGCATTTTTATAATTTACCGGAACCGGTACTATCAATTCTTTCGACTGTTTTATCAAAGCTTCCGCATTTGCTATTTTATTTGAAAAGTGTATAGTATCCGCTTCTATCAATGTTTTACCGCCGGCAATATTATCAATTTGAGAAGTTGCGAGAAGAGTTTTTAATCTGTTAATTGAACCGAAAATATTCTCGATATCTTTTCTTGAAAAATCAATTGTGCCGTCAATATTATACTGTTTTTCAAGGTGAATTTCCTGCGCAATCGGGATATTAACGTATTCTCCTACTTTTTGAGTAACTTCTCCGGCAGCTCCGTAGTACACAAGCCACTGTGAACATTTTTTAACAGCACGAGCTATTGCACATGCAAAATTAAAATCTTCTGCAGCTTGCTGGTACATTGCCCCATGCGGTCTGACATGTTCAATTTCCAACTTATAAGTTTTTGCAAACGACATTAAAGCACCCACCTGATACACAACCAGCGCTTCTATTTCATCTTCGGACAACTCCATCTGTCTGTACCCAAATCCTTGAATATCGTGAAATCCGATGTGTGCACCCACAACAACATTCTTTTCTTTTGCCTTCAACAAAGCTTCTCTGATTGACATCGGATCTCCTGCATGAAAACCGCAAGAAATATTCACCGAACTTGCATAATCTAATAATGCAAATTCCGAATTGTTCTTATAAAACCCAAAGCTTTGCGCCAAATCTATATTAAAATCTATATTTTCTACTTTTTTTCTCTCTATAGTTTGCTGCATAATATTATTTCCACCTGTTAATCACGTACCCTACAAATTCGATATAAAAAATTTTACATCTTAATCATATCCTACAGAATGATTATACTTCTAAAAAATTTTAATGGAAGTATCTTTACATAAGCTTTACATATAAAAAATAGTACACATTGGATGAAATATGATATAATTTATACAAAAGGAGAGAATAATGGAAAAAGCAGGAATTTTAAGCGTACAATATAACCCTATATTAGGTGATAAAAAAGGAAATTTAGAAAAAGCGGAAGAAATTATACACCAATTTAGTGATAGCAAATTGGATTTAGTGGTATTACCTGAATTTTTCTCGACAGGAATTTGTGACAAAGCATTTATCCAAGATGCAGAAGATGAAAACGGCTCAGATGTAATAAAAGAAATTCAAGAAATTGCAAAAAGATACAATACTAATATAATCTCAGGTTCGGTAATTACCCTTAAAGACGGCAAACGCTATAATACTTCTTTTGCGATAAACAGAAACGGCGAAATTATCGCAAAATACAACAAAATTCATCTTTATAATTTTGCAGGCGGGAACGAAGATAAATACCTTACTCCGGGGAATGAAATAGTTGTGGCCGATTTTGATTTTGCTAAAGTCGGCATGAGTATATGTTTTGATATAAAATTCCCAATGCACTACAAAAAACTTATAAAATCAGGAGCTGAGATTATTGCATCCCCTTCTGCCATGCCTGTATTGTCTGCGTTTTCAGAAAAAGTTAAATCCGATTTTATAAAAACATGGCAAGGAATGAATATGACAAGAGCTGCGGAAACTCTAACATATTTTATTACATCCAATTTAGTTGGGCCGGCGGATAAGACTCTTTACTGCATAGGAAATTCCATGATTACAGATCCTCTTGGAGCAGTTGTTGCAGGTGCTGATACCTATGAATCCGGCATATACGGAGAAATTGATTTATCAGTTGTAAGAGATTTTAAACGCCTCTATCCTATTTACGACATGGATTAAAAAACTGATTAAATATCCTTTTCTACAATCGGAGGAATGGGAGAAATAATAAGCTGTTCCATTAAATCATCATTTATATCCCTAATTTCATGCCCGATTTTAGTTATTTCATCATCAGTACTAAAAAAATATTTTTTCGCATATTTTAAAAGCATCATGCCTTTTTTAGGATGCGGCTCATATTTATATATATCGTGTTCAAAATAATTTTTCCCGTCCTGCTTCCCGATATCAAGAACACTCAATATAGCCTTGTCTTGTTTCTTATTTGCAATAAATTTTAAAAGCACGACACTTGCTTTGGTTTCTATCTCTTTATCAGCATTTTGGGCGAATTTAATAGGATCTTTTATCTCAGGATAATAGTATATACCAATCATCTTTCGCCAGTTACTTTTCTTGTCATTTTCAGGATAATATTCGTTTTCATAACCCTTGTTAATTTCCGAGAACTTTCCGGATTTTAAGATATAAGTATCGTTATTAAACAATACATTTTCCGCCTTCACATTTTGGACAAAAAACATATACATACATAACAATAATAAATATGCAATTACATTAATCTTCATAATAATCTCCCTCATATAAAGGTATAACAGATTTTTAAAAATAAATATTGCCTAAGAGATTAGTATGAATTTCTTGCGAAAAAATTTTTGTTATTGTAATATTATATGGTAAAACGTAATTATATATTACTAAATCTTAAATTTTCAATAGGAGAGATGTGTATAATGGAGACATTAAATAAAAACGAGGGGTTAATTACCAAAATTATAGGTCCGGTAATAGATGTTGAATTTCAATCCGGAGAATTACCTGAAATATATACTGCGTTAAATATAACAACAGAAAGCGGCGAAACTATCGTAACAGAAGTACAGCAAATGCTTGGTTCAAACAGAGTTCGAACCGTTGCAATGTCATCAACAGACGGACTTAAAAGAGGTATGAAAGTCATAAATACCAATGAACCTATCAAAGTTCCGGTCGGGAAGGGTATACTCGGAAGAATATTAAACGTTGTAGGCAAACCCGTTGATGAACTTGGCGATATTAATGCAGAAACATATCTTCCGATACACAGAGAATCTCCAAAACTCGTAGATCAAAATACAGACGTTGAAATATTGGAAACAGGAATTAAGGCAATCGATTTACTTCAACCTTATCAAAAGGGTGGAAAGATCGGACTGTTCGGGGGTGCCGGAGTAGGAAAAACCGTTTTGATTATGGAATTAATCCATAATATAGCACAGGAACATTCAGGAGTATCCGTTTTTGGCGGTGTAGGAGAAAGAACCCGTGAAGGTAACGATTTGTGGAATGAAATGAAAGAATCCGGCGTAATAGACAAAGTTGCATTAATATACGGTCAAATGAATGAACCGCCGGGAGCAAGAATGAGAGTTGGACTTTCTGCCTTGACTGCAGCGGAATACTTTAGAGATTATTCAAAACAAGACGTATTATTGTTTATAGATAATATATTCAGATTTACTCAAGCAGGTTCCGAGGTTTCGGCATTACTTGGACGTGTACCGTCAGCAGTAGGTTATCAGCCTACACTTGCGACAGAAATGGGTGAATTACAAGAAAGAATTACTTCTACTAAAGACGGTTCTATTACTTCCGTTCAGGCTATTTATGTTCCTGCGGATGACTTGACTGATCCGGCTCCGGCTACAACATTCTCACATTTGGATGCCTCAACCGTACTATCTCGTCAGATAGCCTCTTTAGGGATATATCCGGCAGTTGATCCGCTGGAATCTTCATCCCGTGCACTGGATCCAAACGTTGTCGGAGAAGAGCATTACAATGTTACAAGAAAAGTTCTTGCGATACTTCAAAAATATAAAGAATTACAAGATATTATTGCAATATTAGGTATGGATGAACTGTCCGAAGAAGACAAGGAGACTGTTAACAGAGCAAGAAAAATTCAAAGATTTTTATCTCAACCGTTTTTCGTCGCAGAACAGTTCTCAGGTCTTAACGGTAAGTATGTAAAAATTGCCGATACCATAAGAGGGTTTAAGGAAATTATAGAAGGTAAACACGATGACTTACCGGAACAGGCTTTCTACATGGTAGGAACCATTGAAGAGGCTGTTGAAAAGGCTAAAACTCTGTAAAATCTAAGAGGATATCATGCATTTAAAAATAATTACGCACGAAAAAGTTGTATTTGATGAAGATGTTGATGAAATCTATACCCGCGGTACAGACGGCGAGTTCGGGATATTGCCGAACCACGTTCCTATAATGTCCGCATTAGATATCGGAGTAACCAAAGTTGTACAAAACGGACAATCCAGTTATTTCACTACCATGGGCGGAGTATTTCAGTTTAAAGATAATGAAGCTGTAATACTTACTCCTACCGCTGAAGCCGGTAAAGACATAGATGTAGCCCGAGCAAAAGAAGCACTTGAAAGAGCTCAAGCAAGGCTTGCCGAGAAAAATGCCGAATTAGATATCAAACGTTCAGAAGCCGCTGTTGCAAGAGCATTAGCACGTCTTAAAGCCACTATGAGCGATTAATTCGCTTTACTATTTTATTGCGGCAAGCTTCATTTTCTCTTGCATTGATGTCTTTCTGTAACTTATGCCTGAAGATAAGATAGATTGATGATATTCGGTTTTATTAATTGATACGGTATCCACAATCGGTGCCGGCGGCATAATTGACCACTTATATCCTGCAGAAGTCATCCTTCTGAAAAACTTTTCCAACCACTCCAGCTTTTGCTCTTTTGTTATATGTTCTAATCTTTCATAAAGGAATTCGGACTTCGCCATATCATCAATTGATTGGTGCGTATTTTCAACACGCCAAATAACTTCATCCATAAATTCATACGGCATAAGAGCTTCCTCTGCCAAAAGCGGTTTACCCGTTTTAGGATTTATTGCAAGCTCAGCACCGGGGCGTTTGCTTATGATTGAATTTGGAATAGCATTTTTTATTTCTCTGTGTTCATTCATCCACCTTGCAAGTGCGAACAACTTGGTCTTTGTAACATCAGCAATCGGAGCAAATCCGCCGGACATATCTCCGTTTATTGTTGCATAACCCATATAGGCCTCGGATTTGTCTGACGTAGCAATACAAAGACAATTTTCAAATTCATTTGAAATTCCCCATAATATCATAGCTCTCGTTCTTGCCTGAATATTATCATTTGTATATGACTGCTTATATCTGCAATCCCATTTAGCCTCAATTTGAGAAAACATATTATTAAAATTATCTCTTGCAGCATCAAACATACTTTTTATAGGGACTTCAATAAAGTTAATTCCCAAATTTTCCGCCAATTTTTTAGCATCACTTTTACTTTCAGCACTTGTAATTTTAGACGGCATACTTATACCGAAAACATTTTCCTTCCCGATAGCATCAGCCATTATAACCGCACAAACAGTAGAATCCAAACCGCCTGACAAACCTAAACAAGCACGCTTAAATCCGTTTTTATTATAATAATCCCGAACGGACTGTATAATTGTTTTGTAAGTTCTCTCCAAATCCGGTTCATAATCAAGAGTAAACTTATTTTCTGAATTCATTCTCTTATCAGAACCTGTCGCAGCAGGATAAATCATCCCTTCATTATCAAAAGGATTAACAATAAAAAATTGTTCCTCAAATGATTTAGCTCTGTATATAAGTTCACCCAAAGCGTTATATACACAACTTTCACCGTTATAAGACAAACAATCGGAAGCCCCCGCTTGATTTACAAAAATAATCGGAGTCGAATATTTTTTTGAAATATACGACAACATACTATGCTTTTGCGATTCCTTGCCGGTTCTTGAAACAGATGCGACACAAGCTAAAATAAAATCAGGTTGAATATTTTTTTTATGTTTTCCAACAAAATTAACACCTTCTCCACCAAAATCACTTGATACACATTCCCCTTCTCCTATAAGAAGTCCGGCTTTTTTATTTCCTAATTCAACGACTCTGGTTTCATCATCTTGCACTGCTCTGACAAAATAACGACTCTCGTTTAATTCCGCATAATCACTCAGAACACTTTTTCTAATTATTTTTTCAATTTTGCCATCAGATAATACCGCAACAGAATTGTAATATTTTCCGGATTTATCGGAATTATTGAATTCAACAAACCCAATTATCACTTTTGTTTTTGCTGCTATTTTTGCAAGAACGTCAAGCCACTCCCTAGCTTCTTCAACTATCTGAGGAAATTTAATTATATAATCTCCTATAGGCGCACCTAACAAAAAGGTTTCAGGAAACACAATAGCTTTTACTTCCAACATATTTGCCCACTCAATCCATTTCTTAGCTTTTAGAGCATTCTTTTTTATGTCTCCGGATGTAGGATTAACTTGTGCCAAAACAATTGAATCATCACAAAGCATAGGCTTAATTTTTGCGGCAAGTTCTTCTCTTTCTTCATTAGTCAAATTATTTTCAGCAATATCTCTTTCAATTATTTCCGTATATTCGTAAACCTTTTTATCCATTTTAAATCCCTTTATTTTCGGCATTCACATTTTATTATCACTGATTAATTATATCAAAAAATCTTTTTCATGTTCCGTGATTATTCTGTCAATTTCATCTCTTGCTTCTAGTTTTGAAGATAGTACTCTTTTTTCTATATTGTATTTTTTACACAATTTTTCGTAATAATATAACTGTTTTTTTGTCGGAGGTTCTTTACCCATTTTAACTTCTTGTAAAAACTTACGTTTCTTCTTTTCAAATTCTTTATTAGCCTTAATTATGGGTTCTTGTTTCTTTTTGTACTCATAATACTTTTTACATTCTTTTATATACAATTCAGTATCTGCCAAAAAATTATTGTCATAAATCGAGTCTTTTAAGAACTCAAATCGTGAAGCACCTATTTCAAGATAATACTTTTCATCTTCTAAAAATTTATTAAGAATTTCTTCGCAATTCATTTCTTGAGATTTTTTGACTAAAGCTCTTATATAATTGCAAAGCGCCGATTTTTGATTTTTGGTCAAATCTGTATAAATTTGCTTTTTTATTTCATACATACAAAAAATTTTAACATAAAGTAGCAAAAAAAAATATTTAGAATTTTTATGGTTCAATAAATAGTAAAAGGAGAATAAAAATGCAAATACAACCCGTAAACATTACCCCGGATAAATCACAGACACAAAACTTTACCGGAAAAGCCATTATAAGAGGTTTTTGCTGGGACAAAGATGTATATGAAGCAATTAATAAAGTAACAACACCTTCATATAAAAAATTATTTGAAGGACACGATGTAATAATCAGAAAGCAAACTCATATCTCAAGCGGGAAAGACGGATATCACTGTCCGGGAGAATATACCTACAAAATTATAATAAGCAGAGTGAAAGAAAATTCACTACTTTCAAGAATAGCTGATACTTTACACTTAAAACCGCGTCATAGTTTAACTAAATTATTCCATTCTCATGACGGCATAATCGGCTCAATGGATGAAAGACATTTCAGCAAACTACTTAACAAATTTGAATCTAAGAATAAATAATTTAAGTATTAAAAATTCTGTCTCCGGCATCGCCCATGCCCGGAACAATATACCCGTTATCATTTAAACGGTCATCTATTGCTGCGGTTATAATTTCAATATCAGGAAATTCTTTTTGGATATTTTCAATACCCTCAGGTACCGATATTATGCAAATACATTTAATTTGGTTTATCGGTATACCTTTATTTGCATACAAACGGATTGCTTCTCGCAAGGAATTTCCTGTAGCCAACATTGGATCCGTTATGTAAACGTAGTAATCCTCAGGATTTTGCACATCCATAGGGATTTTATTATAGTACCATACCGGTTTTAACGTTTTTTCATCTCTGTACAAACCAATATGTCTTATGCAAGCTTGCGGAAGAATATCAATCGCCTCATCTGTAAATATTAAACCTGCCCTTAATATTGGGGAAATTATCAAATGAATATCTTTATCAATAGTTTTTGTCTTAAACGTAGCCAAAGGAGTTGTAATTTCTGTTTCAACAAGCGGAAGATTTTTTGCAGCCTCATAAAGCAAACATCTTGTAATTTTTCTTGTTGCAATCCTTACTCCTTGGCTATCCGTAGATTTATCTCTCATACGGCACAAATTTTCTAACACTACCGGATTTGAAATTACACGAACTTTTTCTTTATTCATCTTCACTACCCTCTTCAACTGTTTGACTTTCAGCTTGTCCCTCAGAATTTTTAGGCAAAAGCGGTTTAAAAATCTTTTTCAAATCACTACGCTTTTTATCAAATGTTTCAATTAAAACATTAATTGAACCCAGTGAACGATTCGCTTCAATAATAGGATCTTCCTCAGAAACTGTCTGATGTGTAGGCATAATTTCGCTTAACTTATTTGAAAAATGATCACACCTAACAAGTATAGAATCGAACTTAGCAAACATGTCATCAAACAAACCAAGAGCGGCGCCCAATCTGTTTGTTCGTTTTATTGTTACCAACTTTCCTGATGCAACAGAAACCTCATCAGGAGAATACAATTCCAAAGATTTTGAGCCTGCCATTCCGTTAAATTCAACGGTTGCAATCACACCCTGCGGCAATTTTACATCTTTATCGGTTATTACAAATTTTATATATACCTGATCCTGAACGATACTTATAGTTTTAATATACCCGATAGGCACCCCCATCATGCGAACGGAAGAACCCTCTATCAACCCGTCAACATCCTGCAAAAATATTCGATAAGTTGCATAACTGCCGACTTTCCTGGCATGATGTACCTTTATGGTACCAACACAAAAAATAATGATTAGTAACCATACTATAAGCTCTGCAATATTAAATAATCGCATTTTTGTCTTTGAATTCATACGGTTATTATAACATACTTTTGGCTTCAAGCAAGAAATATTATTTTGTGAACAATTACCGACAAATTCAAAAATTTATTATTATTAAGTCATATTAATTTTTCAACTCCACACTTTTATATAAACACCTGTTTACTTTAAATATTGAGCATGTTACTATCTTGTCATAGAAAAAGATTTCTATATTAAGGTGATTATTTTATAAACATGGAAAGGAAAACTATGACAGAAAAAAGAGTATGGCTTTTCCACGAAGGAAACGCAAATATGCGCAACCTGCTTGGCGGAAAAGGGGCAAACCTTGCCGAAATGACTAACTTAAACCTTCCGGTTCCTCCGGGACTAACTATCACTACAGAAACTTGTATGGACTACATCAACCACGGTAACGTTATGCCGTCAGGTTTGATGGATGAAGTTAAAGAAGCTTTAAAATATGTTGAAGCTAAAGCCGGTAAAAAATTCGGCGATACAACAAATCCGCTGTTAGTTTCAGTTCGTTCAGGTGCAAGAGTTTCTATGCCGGGTATGATGGAAACAATTTTGAACTTAGGTTTAAATGATGAAACAGTTGAAGCTATGGTTAAATTAACTAACAATCCTCGTTTCTGCTATGATTCATATAGAAGATTTTTAACAATGTTTGGTTCTGTTGCTTGGGAAATGGACAGACAAAAATACTTTGAATCAGAAGTTGAAAAAGTTAAAGCAAGAGAAGGTGT
>ONTD01000065.1 GCA_900320675.1 uncultured bacterium | reverse complement strand
TTTATGGAGTCTGTCAGACTAAACAGATATAATTTCATGGCACTTTTGCTGGCTGCAATTATGGAAGTTCGGCTTGAAAGGTATAATGATGCAGAGGCAAAATTAAATTTTTTGGCGAATGTCAGCCCGAATGAAACGAATACATACGAGTACGCAAACCTTAAATATATTAAGAAGGATTATGATAGTGCGATACACTATGCTAAAAAAGCTTTAAGCTATAATCCAAACATGCTTCCTGTTTATTTGTTGCTGGGTAAACTGTATGCCATAAAGGGCAAAAAGGAAGATAGCCTCAATACGTATAAAATTGCGGAAGAACGAGGCTTAATTACTCCGCATTTGTATTTTGATTGGGCGGTAACTTTGCAGATGTATGGGTATTATGAGCAGGCAAAGCTGTATTTTACAAAAACTCTGAGTATTGTTCCGGCGGAAAACGAGGCTAATGCCGGATTGGCATTGGCAAATGCTTGTACCGGAAATATAGAGGAAGCTGAAAATTTGCTCTCTCAAATAAATGGTATGAGTGATGATAATTATGTTTATGCAAAAGCCAGAGGAGTTGTGGCGTTAAAAAAAGGCGATTATCAAAATGCTATAAACTTATTTAAATCAGTACAAGAAAAAATGTTTTTTGATAATACCCTTAATATTTTTATTGCAAACGCCTATGAGGCTTTGAATGATGTGAATAACGCTAAGGAATATTACGAAAATGCTTTGTTAAATGCGGGGGATAATGTCTCTGTGTATTTAATGTATTCAAAATTTCTTATAGCGCAGCAAGACTACTCTTCGGCGCAGAGAAAGCTTAAGCGTGCCTTAAAATTCAGTGAAAATAATACAGAAATTTTAAATCTTTTGTTTCATGTCGGTTACATACTTGTCAAAGAAAACGTTTCTGACTATAATATTAAAGAAACATTGTCAATTGCAGATAAGATAATATTAATTGACAGTGAGGCTTTCAATTACCCTGAGGAAAAAGCGGACTTGGAGAATATACTAAATAGGTAGTTAAAATTGAGAAGGATTATTGTACAAAAATTCGGCGGAACATCAGTTGCTGATACAGATAAGATAAGAAATGTTGCAAAGACCGTTATAAAAGAAAAAAATAACGGCAATGATGTAGTGGTTGTTGTTTCTGCAATGGGACATACTACTGATTATCTTGTAAAAATGGCAAAAGATATTTCAAAAGTACCGTCCGGAAGAGAAATGGATATGCTGCTTTCCACCGGTGAAGGGGTGTCAATTGCCCTTTTAGCCATGGCAATTCAGGCTGAAGGATATGAAGCGGTTAGTTTTAATGCTATGCAAGTCGGTATAATGACAGAAAATATTCACACCAAGGCCAGAATTGTAAAAATTGAAACGGAAAAATTAAAAAAGAATTTAAATGAGGGTAAAATTGTTGTTGTCGCAGGATTTCAGGGAGTTACTGAAGACGGCGAAATTACTACACTTGGCAGAGGCGGCTCTGATACATCTGCCGTAGCTCTAGCTTCAGCCTTAAATGCAGAAAGATGTGATATATATACAGATGTTGAGGGTGTTTATACAACGGATCCGAGAGTTGTTCCAAATGCCTCAAGATTGAGACAAATATCTTATGAAGAGATGCTTGAACTTGCACACGCAGGTGCTAATGTCTTGCATCCTCGCAGTGTTGAAACTGCAAAATTAAATCACGTACCGTTGAGGGTTCGCAGCAGTTTCAAGACAGATGATTTAGGTACTTTAATATCAGGAGTTGATAAAATGGAAATAGATAGACCTGTTACCGGTGTTGCAGCGGATTTATCCCAAACAAGAGTAGTTGTGTGTGATGTTCCGGATATTCCGGGGCAGGCTGCGAATATATTTACTAAGTTGGCAGCAGAAAATATTTCTGTTGATATGATTATTCAATCATATGCCCGCAAGGTATCTAATACTAATGACATTGCATTTACTATTGATGCCGCCGATACTGATAAGACGATAGAAACTCTAAATTCATTGAAGGATGAATTAAATTGTGGTGAAATTCAAGTAGATCGTGATATCGCGAAAGTTTCAATAGTTGGTGCCGGCATGATTGACAGACCAGGTATAGCGTCTTCAATGTTTGATACGCTTGCTAAACTTGGTGTTAATATTAAAATGATATCAACCAGCGAGATAAAAATCAGTTGTCTTGTTGATAAAGAAGATGCAAATAAAGCTGTAAAAGCTTTACACGATGACTTTGGACTTTCTTGTGATGTTGTTGCCGATGTAAAAGGTGATTTGCCTAACGTATAAATTCTATGCAACAATACTTTGATGTAATCTTGAGGAACGGGTTTCGGAAAGTATATTTTTAAGTTTCATAATTGCTTGTGCGTGTAGTTGACATACTCTGGATTCAGAAACGTTTATTGCTGTACCAATATCTTTTAAGGTCATATTTTCCTGATAGTATAGAACCATAATAACACGTTCGCGTTCAGGCAATTTTTTTAAAGCTTTTTCAAGTTCAACCTTAATGTTGTTCTCTTCAACTTGTTCCATTGGGTTAAGCTTGTAAGTATCTTCAATTGTGTCTATAATTTCAACACTGTCTTCGCTGGAGCCTTTTTTATCATAAAGGGAAGTCATAGTCGTATCTTCAGCCAAAAGCTGGTTAACTTTTTCAGGTTCCATATCCATGTATTTTGCGACTTCCGCAGTGGTAGCGGTACGACCTAATTCTTGTTTTAAATGTTCCTGTGCTGCTTTAATATCTTTTATTTTTTTTCGGATACTTCTTGGAAGAAAATCTTCTTCTCTGATTTTATCTAAAATTGCACCACGAATTCTTATAAGGGCATAGGTTTCAAAACGAGTGTTCTTTTGCATTGAATACCGTTCTATTGCGTTAATAAGCCCTTCTATTCCGTATCCTGCAATATCCTCGATTGAAACTGTAGCAGGTAAGGTAACTCGTACTCTTCCGACTACGTATCTTACAAGGTAGATATATTGTACAATCAAAGTATCTCTAATTTGCTTATTAGATTTGTCGCTCAAATATTGTTCCCAAAGAGCAACAAGTTCTTCTTCCGGCAATCTTTTGATATTATTGTATGATGTAAAATCAAAACTTTGACTCATTATCCACCCAAGTTCTCTTTCCTATTTTATTCTATACTATTATTAAGTATAGACATCATTTAAAAAGAGGAAAAATTTTTAACTCGTCATGTGTTAGTAGTAGTGGATTTTAATGGCATCCGCCACAACCGCCGGAACAGTTACCGGAGCAGGATTTATGTTTGTCGTATAAATCCTGAAAATCAAACAATTTGTTCTGGAGAGTTTTTTCTATAACGATTGGGTATAAAAGGTCGGTAAGTGTGTTTGTCATTTTTTCAAACTCGTCAAAGTGTGTTAGAGCTGATATTAAGATCGGGTATTGTGCGAGAATTTTTTCGGTGTCGTTGTTTCCCGTAAGTGTGTGTATTGTGATTCCGCTAACCTTTACTCCGGATTCAAAAGCTCGATAAAGTGCATTATCCCCTTTGAATGCCGGCAGAAGCGATTGGTGCAGGTTAATAAATTTACCGAGCGTGTATATCCCTGTGTCTAATTTTGATTGATAGCCGTTAATCGCTATTAAATCAAAGGTGTTATTCATAAAATATGATTGAGCTGCTTCGGGTGAAAGGTACTTTGTTTCAACAAATTCCGGTTTTGTTAATGTAAAAATATCTGATCGCAAGTTATCTGAAATACAAACGATTTTTATATCAGGAGTATTTTTAAAGTGTTCTATTATTGCTCCGAATTTGTTTGAATTTCCGGAGCTCATTATTGCTATTACTCTCATTTTGCCCCCATTTTTCGTAACAGTATTATAACATTTCTACATTAAATGGTGTAGATTTTTACAAAAAATTAAAGTTTTAAAATTCTTGTACGAATCGTTTAATATAGACATTTTATCGGAGCTCACAAATGGCAGAACAAACTTTAATACAACCAATAATATCAAATACAAACGAAAAAAGTTTAAAGGCAAAGGAATCTTTAGAACAGGCAAGAATTTACCATGAACGGTATTTGATAAGAAAAGATAATTCGGATTTACAAGATGCGATTACAAATTATATTGATGCGGTTAAATATGATCCGACTTTACCGGAAACGTATTATCGTTTGGCTACATTAATGTGGGAACAGGGACAAATTAGTATAAATACGGCTATTGATCAATGTAAAACTGCGGTATCTCTTGCTCCTGATAACATGAATGCTCACATGTATACCGGATATTTTATGCAGATGGCTGAAAATTATCCGGAAGCAATTGATGAATTTAAGTCAGCCATAAAAACAGGCAGACTTAAATCAGCACGTCCCAGACTTGTTCTATCTCAGGCAATACTGCAAAAAATTAATTCGAAAGAGGCAAATGTAAGCGATTACATGAGTTTTCTATATTATTTCTTATCCGGAAGTTTAATGCTTGCGTGGGACAGACCGCTCTTAAAAATGATGTATAAGAAAATGAGTGATGATGTTTCGGTTTTCACATACAGTACGGTCGGTAATTTCTTAGAAAAATTTAAATTATTTGATAAAGCTGAGAACTTGTATAAACAAGCGGTTCTTGGTACAAAGCATTCCCAGTTATTTTATAATAAAATTGGTGATTTGGCTTTAAAAAATGATGATGTTGATTTATGTGTAGATTGTTATAGAAAAGTTTTGGATTCAAACCCGCTAAACAGAGAAGTTTTGATGAAATTAGCTACTGTATTGCAGACTTACTTCCCTGAAAATACAACGGAGACGATTGAGTGCTATGAAAGACTTTTAGAGTTTGATGTTGATACAGCGGCTATATATTACGAATTAGGACATTTATATTTAAGACGAGAAGATAAAATTAATTCAATTAGTGCATTTAAGCTCGCTTTGGAAAGAGATACCGAAAATCCTTATTATAATAATTCTCTTGCGTTTGCATATTCAAAAGCTGAGTTATATGATGATGCTATTGAGTACTATCAAAAAGCTATTGCGTTGAATCCCGATAATGAGTGGACATCAATTGTTTGTCAGGGGCTTGGTGCTATTTATGCTGAAATTAAAGGTAATATGGATGCGGCTATTGCAACATATCAGGCAGGAATTATACTTGATCCTAAAAATTATGATTTGTATATAGCTTTAGGTGATACCTATATGGCAGATTATGATTTGGATAAAGCGATAAAAGCGTATTGTGATGCAATATTGGCTGAACCTGATAATTACAGAGGATATTCAAAAGCGGGTATTGCTTTGTACGAAAAAGATTTTGTGGAAGAAGCTTTAGTAGCTTATCATAAATCAATTGAATTAAATCCAGAGAACGCATTAGCGCATAATAATCTCGGAATTGTCTATCTTGATGGACTATTGGATGCTGAAGAGGCGTTAGAATATTTTGAAGAAGCAATAAATTTAGATCCTTCTTATACTCTAGCTTATTTCAATGCTGGCAGGGCAAGTCAACAAATGGGATTTACAAATGATGCCGCAAATTATTATCAAATGGCAATGGATTTGAATAAAGAATCCGAAGAACTTGACGAAGAAGATATTATGGAGAGATTGAGAAAGTTGTTTGAGGTTTAATACTCCAAACAGATGAGATTTAGCGAAATGTTTAAAGATTAGAATAAATTATACCGAATATATAAACATAGATATGAGAAACGATTTGTTTCTCATACCTCCTCCCCAAGTCTGGTAGCCGTTCATTTTTGAAACGGCTTTTTTTTATGTATTAATTGTACTTTCATTTTGTTTGATATTTTGTTATAATTTGTTTATGAATGAACAAAGTTATGAAGATTTTATATCTACTGTGAGCCATGAATTGAGAACTCCTTTAACATCCATTAGAGGTTTTTCACAGACGATGCTATCTTCTTGGGATAAGCTCGATGATGATAGCAAAAAAAAATTTTTAAAAATTATTGAAGAGCAGTCGAATCGTTTAATAGCTTTAGTTGAAAACATGTTGTCTGTTACTAAATTGCAATCTGATAAGGATGCCTACGTATATAAAGAAACTGATGTCGCACCGATTGTAAATACGGTTGTTTCTATTGTTAAAAATCAATATCCGGGCAGAATTTATAATGTTTCGGTTGGTTCGTCTATGCCGTCTGTATTGGTTGACAGAGATAAATTTCAGCAAGTATTGATGAATTTAATTGAAAATGCGGCAAAGTATTCTTTTGAAAATACATCGGTTGATATTGATGTATCAGTATGCGAGGATCAAAATCATGTTTCAATTAAGGTCGCAGATATAGGTGTTAAAATTAATCAGGAAGATTTCAATAAAATATTTACTAAATTCTCAAGAATAGATAACCCGCTAACACGCAGAGTTCAAGGCAGCGGCTTAGGGTTATACATAACTAAAAATATTGTAGATAAAATGAACGGATATATTGAAGTAAAATCTGAAGCGATAGATTCAGAAAAGGCTAAAACGGTCTTTGAGGTCAGATTTCCTGTGTATAATGTCGAAACTCAGGCGAGGGAGATATGCAAACAGTAACTCTAATTATTGATAAGCGTATTGAAATCTCCGTAAAGTATAAGAAACTTTTAGAGGATGATTATTCTCAAGTTATTATATCAAGAGACCTGATTTCTGCTATGAAATTTATTCAGGATAAAGAGCCTGATATGATAATTATTTCGGATAGTATGGGCGGCAATTTAGCACAATATTGTAAAGATATCAGAGCTATCACGTTTAATATGCGTCCAATTATTGTTGCAACCTCAAAGTCTTCTGAAGTATCGGACCGCTTAAGTGTTTTAGAAGCAGGTGCCGATGATTTTATAGGAGAGCCAATCAATTCAAAAGAATTTATTGTTAGAATTAAGGCACATTTGAGGCGTGAATTTGAGTCAAACTTGTATGAGAACAAACTCCTTCCAAATAGAAAGTATTCAATGCGGGCTTTAAAAAGGGCATCATCATCTAAAAATAACTGGGCAGCATTGTTAATAAGTATAGATAATTTTGAAAGCTACAGAGAAGTTTATACAAAATTAGCCTCTGATAAATTGGTGCAAACTTATTCCGCAATAATTGCATCAACTCTTGCAACTGAGGATTATTTGGGCTTGATATCCGATTGCGAGTTTTTGGTTATAGTTGATGAGTTTAAGGCTGAAAAATTGGCTAATTTTTTGACATTTGCTTTTGATTCGGTTTGTGAAAAATTCTATTCTTTAACAGATTGGTCGAGAGGATTTACTATAACTCAAGGAAACAGTCAGGCAGGTCGAAGGTCTGAGTTTGTACATAGTACTATCGGGGGTGTTACATCGTCAACATTTGATTATCAAAATCCTCACGAAATATTAAATGCACTTATTAATATTCGTAATATGGCAAGAATTCCGACAAGATCAAATTATCTTATCGAAAGAACAAAACTTTCAGCTTCGGACTCAATTGTAAAAAATATCTATAACAATCGGGTTTTGATTATAGAACATGATGAGTCTATGAAGCTTTTATTGTCTACAATATTAAATCTTCAGGGTTGTGAGACTTTTGTTGCTGATAATTTTAAATCCGTTGATTTTGAGATAGTGCCTGCTGTTATTGTTATGGATGAAGACGATAAGGATACAAAATCTTGTTTGGATGTTTGTAAAATTATAAAAGAATCTCATTTATACAAGAACACAAAATTGATTGTTACTTCAATTTCTCATGAAAAAGAGGATATTTTGAAGTCAGGGGCTGATTTATATATTCCTAAACCCTATGATGTAACCACTCTTGTAAATTGGGTTGATAAGTTTATAAAAGAAGTGAATTTGTAGAAAATCAAAAAGCATAGACATTAATTCAAAATGCTATGCTTCTGGTTGTTTATTTAATGTGTGCCAAAATATTTGTTATCTTTGTCTGTAAACTTTGTTCGTGTAGTTTTCAATGAATGGAGTATCAATCTCAAACACGTGTACTCTTCCGGCGCCTATATCAACTCCAAGTTCGCCTTTATTAGCTTGGAAAATACTTTCTTGTCCGTATGACGGAAGTAAGTTTTCCAGTTTCTGATCTTCTCTTAATGTTGGTATTTTAATTTTGCAAGAAACGGCTCTGTTGACATTTTTATTGGCAATCGTGAGAATTGTTTTACCTTGATAGTGTCTTGCGTACGCAATAATTTGATCATTTTTGTCGTCTTCTTTATCAAGTTCAATAAGAGTTCCTTTTGGTCCTAAAATTTCAGAATATTTTTCTCTTAGGGCATGACATTCTCTGATAAATGGTCTTAGGCTGTTTTCTTTTCCTCCTGGGCGTCTTGAAAGATTAAACAAATCCATTTTGCCGTAATGCAGTTCCATTCTCTTCATTTTTACCAATTTTGAAGGATCTTCTTTGCTTGATACAAGCGTTTGGCTTTCTTCATTATCAGCGTCTTTATATTTTCTTGTGTAATAGTCTCCGGTTTGGAATCCGTCAACAGAATACATATTTGTCATCGGCATAGTCGCTTCAAGTCCGTATATTAATTTGCAGTAGTCAACCCCGCCATGGAACATAGGAGACAAGTCGTCATGTGATGCAAAAGATGCAATTGCGGATTTACCTTGGTCTACTCGGTATGTGAGATCTAAATTTTCTTTCATGTAATCCATAAATTCAGATGCGGTTTTCCACTCACTGAACAAGTGGTATTGTCCGTAGAAAGAATCAAAGCCAGCTCTTAAACAGTCGTCAGGTCTGTCTGCCGGCATATTAATCATAGGTGAGGCATCTTCATGGGTATAAGTTTCAGCAAGCCATGCAAATTCCGGATCTCTCAATCTTGAATATTTAATTAAAATATCCCAAAATTCAACAGGTTTCGCTCTTGCTACATCAGCTCTGATGCCGTCAACACCCAAATCGATACACATATCTATAAATTGTTTGTGCAGCTCTAACAGATTAGGATTTAGCGTTCTTTTTGCTTCGTCATCCCAAGGTTCAAACATCCTAATATCGTTCCAACCTTGCGGAGTTTTTGCCATGCCGTCTTTTTCTACAGCCATTAACTCCGGATGTGCATCAAACATTTGGGTTGAAGCGCAACTTGGTAAATCTATCATTACTTTAATATCACGTTTGTGGCATTCGTTTATAAAATCTTTGAACTGTTCTTTTACATCTCTTGGATCATTTTTATCGGCAAGCATCGGATCTATTTCAAGCAAGTCTAATGGAGAATATACAGAACCGGCTGTACCCATAGCCTGTATTTTCCCCGGAGTATTTACTGGAAGTATATGCAGGCAGTTGTATCCGTCATCTTTTATTTCATCCAATCTTTCGATTGCATTTTTAAATGTGCCGTGATCTTCATTTCCGTTTATGTATTCGTTTCCGTCGGTGTCTTTAGCATTGAATATTCTTGGAATTATTGCTAAAATTTTTGCATCACAATTTCTAAAAAGTGTTTTTAAATCGTTTGTATACAACATTTTCTTTACCGGTTTTTTATTTTCAACCGGTTGAAGCGGTTTTAATGAATCTATTCCTGATTTGTTTATTAATGCTTGGTTTTTTAAGTAATTTGCAAGTAAATTTGTAGATTTAGTTTGTGCAGTGTCAGGTTTTCCTGTAGTTGGCGTATTCTGTGCTGTAGCATTTTTTTGAACAGGAGTTTTATTAGTATTATTTATATTTAATTGTTGTAATAAATTGGTATTTATCATAAATAATTACTCCTTAGCCTTGGTTTTATATTTCCCGTCGGAATGTCCAAATAAAAATTGTGAAAGTACTGTGAAACCTAATAAGCCGGCACCGAATCTTCCGAACATTTTCTTCCATTTTGCGGTGTTATATATTTGTCTGATGTTATTGGCAAGGGTTTCATCCAGGGCTGCACCTACGGCATTTGTTCTGAATTTTGGAGTTGCAGATGTATATGTATCAGGTCTGATTGCTCCTCCGTCGTATCGTTTAATGTCTCCGACAACTGTTTCCGGGAACATAAAGTTTTCTATATTTCCGACTATGTTATACATATTGTGTCTGTAGTTTTCAAGCATTGAACTTGCCGTAGAGTTTTTTGCAAGGGCTTGCTTTGTGTCTTCCGCCAGAGGAATATTAAACATTGTCTTCATGACTCGTTTAAAGAAATTTGTATCGGTTTTTATAATAATGCCGTTAGTTTCAAGTTTTTTAGGGTTGTAATAGCTATAAATAAGTTTGCCGTTATCAAATACCAGTCCTCCTTTATCTTCTAAATTCGGATTAGGGTTACGTACAAAATCAAACTTAACCGTATAATCAGAAATTCTGCCTTCGGTTGTAAGATATTCTATCAATCCCGTTATTTCTTCTTTAATTTCTTTTGGTATCGAGTAGCTATTACTTAAAAATTTGAAATCAGGGTTTTGGAATAGCGTTCTGAATATATTCGCTTTATTTAAAACTGAAGTAAATGTACTTTCAACGTTATGAATATTGCTGTTAACAAAGGACTTAGTTGCCCCGATTAAAGAACCTCTTTCGGATTTACCGTTTCCTACGAGTCTTTCTGCTGTTGCGTTAAATCCTATTTTTCTGCAGTTAGTTGCAGCTGCATTGAAAGTTTCTGTTAGTTTGCCAAAATATTCTCCGGTTAATACGCTAGGTTTAACGTTATTTTCAATTTGTGAAATTTTTTGAGCAAAATTGGCAACAAAGTTTTGGTAGGTTGTGGAGTCTCCCGCAGCTATTTCCCATATTTTTTTATTAAACAATTCTCCGACAAGTTTTCTGTCGTATCTTGTGTCTTCAATTTCTTTCGGTGTTATATTTAAATCTTTTATTAGAGAAGAAACAACATCATTCCAATAGTTTGCTTTTGCTGTGTTTGGTGCAAATGCGAGTTTGTTGTACGCATAATCCGAGAGTGCACTGTTATCTGTACAAAATTCATTTATGTACTTGGCAAAATCTTTTATAATTTTTTGTGCTTCCGCGTCTAAACTTCTGGAATTGTTCGTTGTAAGTATGTCTTGAATAGTATTTTGAACTTTTGCGGATTCCCCGTTTAAGGACTGTACTATTCTCCTTTGCATATGTGGTTTGATAATGCCGCCGGAGGATATTTCTTTATCAATGTTTGCTTGTATTAATTTTGAAATTTCAGAAATAATTTCTCCGACTTCTATTTTATTTAAGTTCTTTTCAAAATAGCCATTTTCAGAGAATAGTGTATTTAGTTGTTTTTCTGTCGGAATGATGTTTTCAAGCACCTGAGAAAGTACTTTTCCTTCTCCGACTTCTTTTATTCTGCCTGATATCGCTTCGGATAACCCATTTAGTTGTGTGTCATTTATCCTAAATTTGCCCTCATTAAACAAGTTGTCTAAATCTTGTCTAATTCCTATTTTTACGTTTGAATCCAATCTTGATGAAAGTGCATCCGCAAAACTTTCTATCATTTCCGTGGTTATTGGACGGTCATGATTTGTACTTATAAGAGTATTAACTTTATTTATAATTTCATTTGAAGCATATTTTTCTCTTTGAGTATTAAAATCACTGAGAATTTTATCCACTCTTTTGTTCATTCTTCGGTTGTGGAAGTCTTCAATGTATGGTTCTGTATAATTGCATATAAGTGAACTCATTATCGGAGTTGCAAAGCCGGCGGTTAACATCCACATTGTGTTGTTTTGGAGTGCTATTTGTCTCATTTTTTCTTCAACGGCTTCTCTTCTGTTCGTCAGATTCTTTGGAATTCTTAATCTGTTTCCTATTCTGTTTATGTCCTTATCTGATAGCATGTCAAATGGGATGTATTGATTGTCAGAGAAAAATCCTTTTTTACGTCCTTGAGAATCTTCATATCTCATAAACGGGCTGAATCCGTGAATCAGTCTTGCCGGTATATCAAGTGCTATTTTGGGCCATATTGCCATGGATGCAAAAAATGAACCCAAGCCGACAAATTCCATAATCTTTGTAACCGGAGCGTGTTTCATTGTGTATAAGTATGATGCGATAGCTAATCCGCCAAGTTTCATGCCAATGTCGTTTAATTTGCCGAGTTGATGGTCATTAGCATCTCCGACTACGGCTGAATTAAGCGCTTTAAGATCAGATTTTACTTCCTGTACAAAATTCAGCGGAGCTGAAAGTATATTTGATTTTACAATATGACCTTTTGGCGGAAGCGGTCTTATATATGTTCGGTTTGCCAATTCTTTATTTATGTCAAATTCGGGTTTTTCTTTTCTTTTTGTAACAAGTTCTATGTCTGAAGAAGAATTTTGCACAACATTATTTTGAGCAGAAAGAAATGCCTGCCTGTTTCCGTATATGAAATTGTTCATCAATGACGTTTTCATATTAATTTACCACATACTTTCTGTTCTTTTCTATTACGTTGTCGGAATCACTTTTTGACGGTTTATGTCTGCTTATAACAACATTACATATCCCTGCTACGGTTGATAATATAGCTGACGCCATCAGCAGTTTGCCGCTATTTTTTGCAAAATATCCTTTTGCATCTTTTGGACCGGTATATAATTCTTTACCACTTTCAAAAAAACATTCGGTAAATTTCTGGATTGTTTTTCCGAATTGGTTTAAATTCCAGAATTTCCATGTCGCGCAGTTGAAAAATTTATCCCATGAATTTTGAAGTGCCATCCCAACACCTACGGCTGCCCATAGGTATGAAGAAAATACCTTTGCAAGATTTGTCTTTACGGCAATTTCTTTAACTCTTGGCTTTACATCCTGATCTGAGTCTTTTAAATTATCTCCTAATCCTATTTTTTTAGCTATTTTATCAAACCATGCGTTTCGGTTTTCTATGTTGTATTCGTTTCCGTATTTTACTTCCCACCTTGGAAATTCCAAGCTTTCTAAAACTTTATGATATTCAAGGCTTGTAATATTGGTATCATTGATATGTTCTGGAAGTTTATATTTTATTTCGGCATAAGGTTCTTCTGTATCTACTCCTGTGAGCCATTTTACAGGTCTGGTAACAAAATCTTTTGAAATGTTTTTTGCCAGCCCATAAAACAGAACTCCTAAAGCCATTTTACTTCCGAATTTTGAAGCTCCGCTAACATCTCTAGGAGTAGCAAACAGTTTATTTGCTCCGTTAAATACCGCCATAAGTGTTAAGCTGCCTGTTAAATACGGAATCATACCCATTGTGAGAAATTCATAAAAATTGGAGTTTTTACTACCTTTAAGCCCTCTGGCCGGATACATTGTTATAGCATTGGTGAATTTGTCCCAGCCAATTGTCATTCTGGTTGAAAGGTTATTCTCCATTAATATAGGATGCTTTTTTAGTTCTTCTTTGTTAATTTCTGAAGTAAAGCCTATTTTATTATTTGTATAATTATTAACAGGTAGTATCATGTTTACTCCACACATATGCATGAGATTATAATGTCTCTGAATATTATTTTTTGCTATGCGATATTGTATTGTTACAAAACTTTTACATTAATTTATTGTAAAAAATATCATTGTAAAAAGCCCGACCACAAAGCAATAGCAAGCAAATACATTCATCGAAAATTTAGC
>ONTD01000172.1 GCA_900320675.1 uncultured bacterium | reverse complement strand
CGTGCATTTATTCTGTAATGGTAATCACACAAAGGACATACCATATCATTATTATCCAAATCTTCTTTCAATATCTGCGCATCACAATGAACGCATTTAGTCCATAACTCAGGATCGCCAACAGTTTCAGCTTTTGCTTCTAAGGCTCTCCTCTGTTCCTGAGCTTCTTTTCTCTTTTCAAACCAATCTTGTATTGTCATAATTAATTTATCCCTAATAAATCCTTATTACTTACACATTTTATATCAAACAAATATGTATTGCAAATTTTTATCTGTATATAGCAAAATTTCTTATTTACAGATTTTAATAAAATTATTAATGGAAGGACAAATATGGATAATATAAATTTTACAGGCGGATTCTTATTCAATAACCCGAACTACAAACAGTGGAAAAAGATATATAACGAGATTGTACCATCGACAAGGCTTATAAGACATAATATAAAAGGAGAAGGTAATATTCTTCTCGTGAATAGCGATAAATACGATAAAGAAGTTACAGACTATCTTTTAGACAGAAATATATTATTTTCATACTATCCAAACATCAACGCAAAAACAGGGGTTTGGAATATGAAGTTCGATGAAGTTGAAAAACTGGTAGACGAATCGACACCTCTTACAAAAGCAAAAGATATCCAAAAATACGCTAAAGATTTGGAAAATAAATCAACTCCGATAGAGTACGTATGGAAAGATAAGGATCACATAAAACAAACACTTGATGCGCTAAAAACCATTGAACGTATTCCTGTTGATAAATTAAGATACTACACTATAAAAAATGTTACTTTATTTTACGATGAAAACAGCAAATTAGTTGCTAAGGCTTCTCCGAATAATGCCCGAGGCATAAATTATATTCAGGTATATCCACGTTATGACGACGAGAGTATGGAATTTTTGAAAGTCGGATTTAATGGGGAAATTCATTACAGAACAAATAAAATAGACAAGCTGCAAATCTTTAAACGCGACTTTGCAGCAGCTGTTAACACAGACAAAAAAAGGCCGAGAGCTACCACTTAATCTTTGAGGCTCTGTCCATTTCTCTTTGCTGATCTTTTTTAGCCAAGGTCTCTCGTTTGTCGTGTAATTTTTTACCTTTTGCAAGCCCAATCTGAACTTTAGCAAAACCTTTTTGAATATACACTTCAAGCGGAACTATTGTATACCCATCTTGCTTTACTTTACTTTGAATTTTCAAAATTTCCTTTTTGGTGAGCAAAAGCTTTCTGGTTCTCTCCGCTACATGGTTAAACCTATTACCTTGCTCATAAGGTGAAATGTGACAATTATACAAAAAAATCTCATTATCATCAATTCTGCAAAAACTGTCTTTTAAATTTATTGCAGACTTACGAATAGACTTTATTTCCGTCCCTGTTAAGACAATTCCTGCCTCAAATTTATCGAAAATCAAAAAGTCATGAAAAGCTTTTCTGTTTGTAGTTATTACTTTACGTTCCATAATTTGATATTATACGATATAACTTTACTTTTCAAGTGCAAAAATTCTGAACTCAGATGGTCTTAATTCCTCAAACTTCAAATCATTCGGAGAATTTTCCCATTTTTGTGCAGTATACCTATGATTTTTAAATACATATTCAGTAGTAACCTTAAAATCAGCCGGAAGTTTAATTTCCTTATCCATGACAGGCTGACCTTTTACCCAATTTTGCTCTGATGAACCGTCATCGTGATGAGTGGTTACAAATTCTGTCGGATATTTGTAGTTTGATACAACCATAAATGCTTTTTTAGAAGGCTCGCAAGATATAAGCCAAACCGCGAACCCATCATCATCCTGCCTGATTATTTGAGCTTCTCCCTCAGTAATTATAGGCTGACTTTTGACAAACCTGTCAATTGCATCAAATTTTTCATAAAATTCAAAATTATTCTCTCTGGCCATAGAGATTTCTTCACCAATAACGCCCTCAATTCCTCGTTTTGTAAAACTCTCATCCCCATCAATATATAGCATTGGGCGCTGAGCGAATTTACCGCCCGGCAGAAGTTTATACTTCGCCCATTTATACAAAGCTCCATCCGCAGTAAGTTGTCCCGGATACTGGTCAATTTCTCTGAATTCACCGTCCTGATTGTTATACGCTTTTAATATTGACAACCTTGAACCCTCTTTAAAATCAACATTATAATTTGTCAAAGTTTGATTATCTTCGGTTATTTTTTCCGGAGTCTTGTCCTGCTGAGACACGATATCATTACCCCACAGTAAATCAAAATTCATTCCCTTGTGATATTCTTTAAAGAAATTATCCCATAGCATATATTCCGCCAATGTCGCAAAATACGGAATTTTAGACTTCATAGCATTATTTAATTGTCTTAAGACTTCCCTCGGCGCTCTATAACTGATAGGAACTCCGGCAGCCTCAGATACAGGATCGACAACATGGTCAATATGATCAACCCTGAATCCGTCAAAATTGTAATCTTCCTGAAGCTTTTGCATTGCACCGATAAAGTACTCTATAACCGGCTTATTATATGTACCGTTTTCAAGAAATACAAAATAATACGGAGTCTGACAATCCAAATTTGCAAAGTGGGTAACATCTTCACCCTTGTAATCATAATGCTTAAAAGTCGGATAGCCGCCGCAATCACTCATTTTGTCATAGACCGGAACACCCGCAGAACACCAAGCCCCGCCCGGAGCCGGCCATAAGCCTTCATCAATTAGCTTTTTTATGATATCAATTTGTTTATCAACATCATTTTCTGTAAGCTTATCCTTGACAGATTTACCCAATATATCTGCTACAATTTTTTTAACCCTCTTATGCAAATCCTCTTGCGATGATTTTTCGCACATCTTTTCGCACAACTGTTTTCTGCAAGCAACCATCTCTTTATCAATTGCTTCAAACAGATTTAAGTAATGTTCCGATAAGGTACCTATAGAACCTGATTGAGCTTGTTTATAGATATCTCTTATCGCATCGACATCTTCTGAATCGTATGCACCTTTCAAGTTATCTGCAACACTGTCTATACTTTCAAGAATTAATTTATCCAAAGCGGGAATATCGAACCATCTTGCAATCTCCGGATTTGCCAAAACCGCCTTTGAAAATCTTCCTGTTTGAGGAAGAATATCATAAATTACGGGATGTCCTGCTAACTGTGCTAATTCAATAAATATCTGAACCTGAGTTTTTACATCCATACCTGTCAAATCAAATATAGATTTATCAAACAATTTTTCACTTACCTCAGAACTTTTTGGAAGATAGGCACATCCGAATTCTCTCGGATGAAACGGTATCAAATATATTGTTGTATTAAAAATCCCGTTATAAAGATTACCTGTAGGAAGGATGAGCAGCTGTCTTAGCCAATCCATAAATTTTCCGGTATCTTTGGTTTTATTTCCGTCCCCTAAGCCTGCAAGATTTATCAATTTTATATCATGACCTTCTTTTTTAAACCAATCGGAATTCTTCACATTATTTCTTGCGAGCACACTAACCTTATCATTATCAAAACTAAATTTACCGTCCTTAAAAACTCCGTTCTGTTTCCACTTTATCTCAAGCCCATAAAGAATTTCCTCATTTGACAATTCCTCTAAAGCAAGCGTATACGGATAATTTAAATACCCATATAAATTTATTTTATCTTTTAAAAAAGCTTTTCTCTCTTCTGATATACTATCCGGACTATATTTTTCTCTTAATTTTGCATATATATCATTTAACTGTTCCTGTTTATTTGGAATATTACTTTTTTTCTTACCAAACAAAAAATTAAACATTATCTTCTCCTAATCAAATACCATACTTATCCTATCATAAACAGACTTAATCAACAAAAATCAAACCTGCCTCAGCTCTTGCCATATCGACTTCGTTAACAGGTATATTATAATCATCAAAAAGTTCTGCTTCATCTTTATCAACGCCGATTTTAGAGAGTATATCCTCGGCATTTACGGAATTATCAGAACTAAACACGTAGAATTTATTTACATTTTTCATATACAAACCAAAAGATTTATTATCGGATTTTTTAATCAAATTCAGCATAACATCCTTTTGATTTAATTTTGAAAAGCCATCAAATGTCAAATCTGTCATTGAATAAGATTTTTTTAAAGTTTCCAACAACACATAAGGTTCTACCCATTTTTTTATACTTAATCCACTCATAAATTACACCTCAACATAAGATTCCTGCGACTTAAATTGCATCTCATACAGTTTTTTGTAAAAGCCTTTTGCCTCAGAACTCATCAACTCATCATGTGTGCCGAGTTCTGCAAGTTCCCCATCATGAATAACGGCAATTCTGTCTGCGTTGCTAATAGTAGACAACCTATGAGCAATGACAAAAACCGTTTTATTTTCCATTAGATTATTAAGTGCTTTTTGAACAATAGCCTCAGACTCATTATCCAAAGCCGAGGTAGCTTCATCAAGAATTACAATAGGAGTCTTCTTTATCATCGCACGAGCGATTGCAACACGCTGTCTTTGACCACCTGACAAAGTAGTTCCGCGCTCACCAAGCACAGTATCTAATCCTTTTTCCATAGAATTTATAAATTCATCAAGATGAGCAAGTTTAATTACCTCTTCAAGTTCATCCTCACTTGCATTAGGATTACCTAACAATATATTTTCTCTTATTGTGCCGGAGAACATAAAATTGTCTTGAAATACAAATGAAATATTATCTCTTAAAGATTTTACATCATAGTCTTTTATGTTTACCCCGTCAAATTCAATACTGCCGGATGTTACGTCATAAAATCTCGGTAACAGACTTACCACAGTACTCTTTCCTCCGCCGGAATTACCAACAAGAGCTATAGTCTCATTTTTCTTTACCTTCAAATTAAAATTCTTTAATACAGGAACACCTTGTTCATACTCAAAATTAACCCCTTTAAACTCAATTGAATCGTTTAATCCCGAAAGAATCTTGCTGCCGGAATCAATTTGAGGTTCCAAATCAAATAACTCAAATACTCTGCTCATAGCAACAAATGTAGTTTGTAAATTAGCCAAATCATTGCCTAAAGTCTTAGTCGGCTTATACAATAATAACAAAGATGTAACAAAAGAGGCAAAGCTGCCTGCTGTCATTTCACCGGTTAAAATAAGGTGGTTTCCGTATGCCATCACAAGGGCAACACCTATTGAACAGACAAAATACATAATAGGAGACATCCACCCGACACGCTTTGTCAATGACATTGTTAATCTGAATTGCTCATTTATCTGCTCGTCAAATTTATTATTTTGCACGTTTTGTAAATTGTATGCAGTCATAATCTTGTTACCGGAGAATGTTTCATTAAAAGTCGTTGTCATATCACCGATAACAACCATTGTAGCGTTTGAAACCTTTTTAATTCTTTTCCTGATTATAGAAACAGGGGTAATTGCAATCCCCATAACTACAACACCTATTATAGCAAGCTGCCACGAATTATAAAGCAGCACCGCAACAAGCCCAAGCATACCAAATGCACTTGATATTAAAGATTTCAAAATATTTATTACATTTTTTGATGCTGTCTCAGGATCTGTCAGAAATCTTGATAACACCAGCCCTGAAGAATTTATATCATAAAATTTAGAATCTAAGGAAGTTAATTTTTTAAACAAATCTATCTTCAAAGAATTCGATACCTTATTTCCTGTCCAATCAGTCAAATAGTTGCATACATACTTTAACACACCCTGAAAAAGTGCAAATCCTACAATTCCAAACGGAATAACAAAAGCAAGCCACGACTGTAAATGAATTGTATAACCCATAAAATTCCAAACTTTATCCGGCGAACCGTTTACAACAAAATCCAAATAAGGTTTGAGAGAAAGAGCTATAACACCATCCAGCAGTCCTAACGGAATAGCAATTAACAGATTCAAAACAGCACGCCCCATTACAGGTTTTATATACGGATATATCTTACTTAACAAAAAACCGTAATCAAAAGCGGTTTTACTACTGGTATCTTTTAATTTATACTCCATAATTTTCCCTTCACAGATATTTATAATACTTCCTTCTGATATGCCCAAGCAGAGTGATTATGTATACTTTCATAAGCTTCACACTCAACCTCAAACTCATTTATTAAAGGATGAGTGCGAAATTTCACGACAACATCCCTTAGTACATCCTCAACAAATTTAGGATTTTCCCAAGCCTTTTCAGTTACATATTTTTCATCTTCACGCTTTAATAGCGGATACAACGGACAAGATGCACACTCCTCTATCATTTCAATTAAATCTTCAAGCCATATCTGTTCATCTTCATCATATGAAATCTTTGCAGTTACAATAGCTCTTTGATTGTGTGCCCCATTATCTGAAATTTCTTTGGAACATGGGCAAAGTGTTGTAATCGGAACCTTTACTCCCAATATAAATTTATACTCTCCGTCGTAAATCTGCCCCTTAAAAGAACAGTCATAACACATTGGCGCACAATTACCGGTAACAGGAGACTTTTTATCTATAAAATATTTAAACTTAAACTTAACTTCTCCGTTCTGCGCATTTAAAGATTCAATTATCTTTTCCAAACACCCTTTTATATCAATTCCAAGCAACTGTTTGTCTCGCCACTCATTTAAAACCTCAACAAAACGAGACATATGAGTGCCTTTATAATCCCTTGGCAAGGATACCGTAACTCTCGCTTCCGCCCAGACAACCTGATTGGAACTGTTTTTGCGTTGAATTGTTAAGGGTAAATCAAGATGATTTATCCCAACTTTCTGGATGTCTACATTTCTTGTATCTTTTAAATTTTGTACGTCTTTCATAGTTTCTGTTAAGTTTTATTACAATTAGCTTATAAAAATAGCAATTTTTACTAATTACAATACTTTATATAAATATAAAGCTCTCTCTTCTTATTTAAACGGATAGGCCTTGAAAAAAGATTCAAGGTCTTTTTTTTATATATAACTATTTAGCACATCGTTCTGCACTATCTAATTTCTTTCTTATACTCAAATATCTGTCAATTTCTTTTCTGAATGAACCTAAATCACCATATAACGCATTGTTAATATAAACTCTGTTATTGTACTTAGGATCAATAATATAAACGGTCGGATAACCTGTCAATTTCACATCACCAACTAAACGAGCATTAACAGGATCCTCTGCATTAAGCATCATTATATTAAAATCTTTTTTGTATATAGATTCAATAGTCTTAAACTTCGGCATAAATCTCATACAATACCCGCACCAGTCAACATAAAACAAAGTAATAACAGGTTTCTGTCCGGACATCGCTACAGCATATGTAACCCCGATTTTATAATCTGACGGCTTATGTTTTTCATTTAATACATTTGAATTTAGTGCATACGATATTGCAGATGAAATAACTACTATAAAAAGAGCAATTATTCCGATTACTATTTTTTTCTTCATGTGATACTCCCCTCATTTACAGTAATAATAGCACAAAAGAGCATTTTAAAAAATTAAAACTTAATATTTCTTAACTAACACTTGAAAAAGTATATATTATAGTATATACTATTTATATATAGTGTTCTATTTCCATCGTGTTACATTTTAATATCTTGCCGTTTAAAAAGCAAGAAGGAGTTTAATGTTATGAGCAAAAATACCCCAATCAAATTTAAGAAGACATCCTCAAAGTCTAATCCTGCAGATTTTGAAGTCTTTGACGCAACAGGCGACAGTATTCTCAGTGAATACGTAAAAGAACTCGGACAATACCCTCAATTGAGCGCAGAAGAAGAAAGAGAACTCGCAAAAAGAGCTCACGAAGGCGACGTTGAGGCAAAAAGAAGACTTATTCAATCGAACTTAAAATTGGTAGTATGTATTGCCAAAAAAGCAATTCACGTTTCGGGAATCCCAATGATTGACCT